>JAUWNT010000129.1 GCA_030612495.1 Candidatus Aminicenantota bacterium | reverse complement strand
CATCCGCTTTTGTTGTTATTAAAGGCCTTTCTTAATAAAATTGATTGACCATCGGATATGTGAGCTTCAAGCTGGGTTGAGCTAACATCGATAGCTAAAATAATTTCTTTTTTTTTGGTCATTTTAACTCCTTAATGATATAATCTAATAATGGCAGCTCATCCTTGCTATACGGTTTTTAACCTTGCGACTGTTCGAGCTTTCCATTATACAAGCAAATAATTGGGTGAGAGGTCAAGCTACGTTCGTATGCTGTACTGCATAAGTACTGTGGGCTGGTTCGGCCTCTCGCCCTCTGCATATAATAATTATATCAAAAATATTACTTAATCCTACAAAATAGAAAGAAACCACCAATAATGTCATGCTACTTCCGAGGATAATTCCCTCCAGGGGTTGACGATATTATCGGCGGCCTCTAATTATTAAATTAACTAAAATTAATTTAATATGTTAATATACAAGGGGTTTGATTTATCAAACCCAACAGTTTTGAGTGTTAAGTTTTTAGTTTTGAGTTAAAAAAAACTCTTCGACTCTTCAACTTTTCGACACTTCAACGATTCAACCAATCAACTATTCAACTATTAGTCCAGTGATGGGGGTAGATGAGTAAAATGACAAGCGACCTGTCTATAGTTTACAAAATTGAACTTTTCTAATATAATACACATCATAGTGAAAAAGAAAATAAAATATACTCTTTTTATATTGATTGTTTGTATATTTATATTGTCTTTCACTGATTTTTATACAATATTTGTAAAGCCACTTGATATTGGAAAAAAGGTTGATAAGAATTATGGGGATGTTATTTTAGTTCTTGGCGGGGGATTAAGACCAAAAGTTGAAATAGGGTACAGTACTGCGGAGAGGTTAAGACTTGCTGCAAGACTGTTTAAGCAGAAAAAAATGCCGATAATTATTTCTGATGGCTCTTTATACAAAGGAAGCCCTGCAATAAAAAAGATGAAGGATTATTTATTAAAGCATAATATAAAAGATAAATATATTCTTATTGAAGGAAAAAGTCAGACAACCTTTGATAATTGCGTTAATGCAAAAAGCATAATAGATAAAAATCATTTCAAAGAAGTTATTATATGTACATCTCCTTATCATCAGAAAAGAACAGAGATGATATTAAAATATCTTAATTTTAAAGGATTTAAAATAGCTAAAATGTATAATTCTGAGATTTACCAGGCTAATAGTATAAGACAAAGGTTAAGGAATTTTAAATTAATTTTACGTGAATACCTTGCAATAGTAAAGTTAAAGATATTCAAAAAGTAGACTTCAAAAGGAGAAAGTATGGAGTGTAAGAAAGAAGAAAATATGAAAATGTGTAATTGTACATATCCATGTTCAAAAAAGGGCATGTGTTGTGAATGTATTGCATATCATAGAAGACTCAATGAGCTGCCAGCATGCTATTTTTCAAATGAGACAGAACGAACATTTGACCGTTCAATTGAAAAATTCATTGAGGATTACAAAAACAGAACAGGTTTTTAAATTCAAAAAAATATGAGATTTAATAATAAAAAAAGTAATTATTTATTCTTCTTCAAAGAGTAATGTCTTCATTTTCCAGCCATAAAACTTATCAAATATATCTTTGAATTTTTTATATTCAGATATAGGTAGCATCAATGTTTTAATTTTTATACTTCTTTCAATAACAATACTGTTAGCTTCTGTTTTAGCCTTTAAATAAAATGAATATTTTTCATTATCTATGTTTAAATTGTCAGGTAAATAAAGGGCTTTAATATTCTTATCTGATTCTAAATTCCATTTTTCATAAACCTCGAATTTTTTTCCAAAATAAAGCGGATAATTTCTAGTCTTAAGGCTAAGTCTAAATGGGAAATCAGCAAAAAAGTATGGAACTTCAGGTAATGTTAGAATAGAAACTTTACCCTGTTTAACAAAAAAAGTACTACCCTTGATTAAATGATTGATTTTTACATTTTTATTAGAATCGTTTAAATTGGATAAAGTATATGAAATGGATTTGGATCCCTCAGAGAATACATTTGCTGACTTAGAGAAGAACTTTTCCTTTTCATTCTCACTCTTTAATGAGATACCTTCTCTTGCTATTTTATCAAAGTAGCCATTTAAATTCACATTTATATCAGCGTTATACAAAGCATTTTGCAACATTTCAATTTTTATCTCTGTACATGCTCTGTTCTTAATATTTTTATAATAATTTATTTTTACCCATTCAGGCTTTCCTTGTTTTATGGCCAACCCCTCTGTACCTTCAGGAATATTCACATATCCTAATTGTTCGTTTTCTCCATTCGGATTTATAAAGAGTAATTCTCCATTAAGAGGTACTGCAACAAATATGGTTTTAAACTGGTCCATAACAACAAGTTCTTTTTCAGGTGTTTTTGCATCAGGAACAAAAACCGGAAATGGCTTGAATTTAGCAGCCTTTAATAGAGATATGAGAAGAGAGGATTTGTCTCTTATATCTCCATAAAAATTCTTAAGTACTTTAGAAGCTTTGTGAGGATAGTATCCGTCTTGTCCAAGCGGTAAAGTAATCTTTTTTATATCTTTTGTAATGAATTTGTAGATTTTTAATATTTTGCCTTTATCAGATTTTTCTTCTTTTATTAATTCTCTTGCTTTTTTCTTTATTAATGAATCAGGTTTGGTTTTTTTATGGAATTCATTATATAGTTTTGTTACAATATTTGACCAATCTTTTGAAGTTGAGAATATTAGATAAGGAGATAGATAATTGGAAGGAGGTCTATATTCTTCAATCTTGAATTTAGGTATATCCTTCATTTCCCATGTATAAATTTTATAATTTTCATGTTTATCAATTTTTTGTTCTATCTTTTTAGAGCTTAATTTATTGAAAAGTGATAGATTCTGAGGGATTTTTACTCTGAAATTCATACTTAATTTTGGATTCTCTCCTTGAAACAAGACTTTAGATGCAATGAATCCATCTATTACAGGAGTTTCTTTAACATAATTCATAAAAACAGCATCATAAGGTTCTACATTCTGAAATGAATAGACTTTATCAAGTATATTTGAGTAAAGTGAAGCCCCTTTTAGTTCAGCTGGAGTAATAGTATTAATTCCTTTATTTTCAACAGGTATTTTTAAGAGATCTTTTTTTAAAGTTAATGCTTCCAAAACATTTATTTTATCCTTTTCCTCTTTAAACCTGATCCTGTAATCACTAAACATATCCCTGCCTGCACTGTTTATTATCTTATAAAAGTCTATCACCTCATTTTTCAAAATTTTCTTATCTTGATTTAAGGTTAATGTTTTTGATGAATATATAATATATGTGTAAGAATCAGGAGGGATCATAGTCTGTGAATCTTTAAACTTCTTTATGAGATTATCATCTATTGAGAAAGCAAAATTTATAAGACAAATAAATAATATTGAAAATATAATCCTTTTTTTCATTTTTTAGCTCCTTTTTCTAAAATTACAAAACTTTTGTTAAATTTATCAATTAAAACAAATGCTTTTTTCAGTTTTTTATAACCATCCGGATACAGGGTCGATGTTTCTATCTTAAAATCCCTTTTAAAAAATATTGTATTATTCTTTACCTTAACATCAAATTTGACAAAAATAGGGGACTCATTAAATTCAAATGAGTCTGGAAATGCTTTTATATTATATGCTTTGTCGATTTTTACCTCTTCTTTTATATAAGAGCCTGATTTTGAAAACAGAAATAAAGGATACTCTCTTTCAGGAAGTCTTGTAAGCTCATAAATTACAAGAGAGAGCAAGATGTCTGCAGAAGATTTGCCTTCAGGTATTTTCATGAGGTAAAAATCACCAAGTTCTTTTATGAAATTTTGAGCTTCTATTTCAAGATTGATTTTATACTCTTTATCCAATTCTTCAGGTTTACCGAATTCGGATTTTTTTATTGATGTTCCCTGCTGTATTGTTTGCAAGATTTTTGTAAATAAAAAATTTTGCATAGTGCCAGGGAATCGTTTTGCTATTTGTCTTAAAATAAAATCATAATATCCTTTACCTTTGATTGTTATTTTGGAAAATAGTTTTCCATTCTCTGAAATCTCACTTATAGCATTAATACAACCCATGCTCTTTTCAGCTGTGTAAGGTTTGTTTTTGTATATGTTCTTACCTGCTTCTGAAAGATGAAGAACATATTTTCCACCAGTGTAAGATTCACCAAAATCCGAACTTAATTCAAGTGTGGGATCCATATAAATAAATTCATCTTTTTCAATTTCAACTGCAACTATTGCATGCTGAAAATAAATTGATGGAATTTCAATATCTGTTTTATGTGTGACATTGATTAAGACATCTTCAGAATGGATACCAGCAATTTTTAGCATTGATATCATTAAAACCGATTTATCTCTACAAACTCCATATTTCTTCTCTAATGTATATGTTGCTTTGTGAGGTTCCAAAAAAGAGCCTACATCCATAGAAGAGCCCATATATCTTATACTTTTGGAAATATATCGGAATATTGCAAGAATTCTTTCTTTTTTATCCTTTTTGCCTTTTATGAGAGAGTTTACAAGTTTTATCATCTCGGGATTTTTATCAATCTTTCCTATATTCAATTCAGCTCCATATTTTGAGAGATCCTTCCATGTTTTGAATGTAGATACAATGAGCTTTAACCCTAAATCTAAAGGAGAAACCATAGCCAATTCTTTTTCAAGAGCTTTTATATTCTTTGCTTCCCATATATATGTTGTGAAATTTGTACCATCTTTTTTTGTTTCTTTCATCTTACCATTCTTTACAATACTGTATAAAGTCATATTTTTTGGCATTTTGATTATGGCTTTAGTATTTATGACTGGATAAAAGGACTGGAAAAGAAGTAATTCACTAAAATTATTTTTCAATATGGGTTTTGATTCAACAGTTGTTTTAACATCAATTGTATCTCCGATCTTTGCTGAAGAAAACTGAACTACCAGCTCTCTGAAATTTTCATCGAATATATTCATTTGTTGAGTTGCAGCTATTGTTTGATCCTTAATGTTTGCTTCAGGAACTGATATATAAGTTCCATCATTGTGAATAATCCTGGAAATCTTTATTTTTACTTTACTGTATCTTTTGTGGTAAGGGAATTTTTGAGTTGAAAATATCTTTTTACCTCTTTGTGTAAGTATTTTAATTAGAGAGTGATCAGTTCTTACAGAAGAACCATCTTCCTGTACTTGAATTGAAACATTATCATCAACAATTATAGCATCAGCATTTTTAAAAGTTTTAGAATCTCCTGCTGATTTGATCTTATACAGTAAATCTTTTGAAATATTCCCTTTTTCTTGACTATTAAGAAAAGAAAATATTAAAAAAATTGAAATAACGAATATTGAAAATCTTTTCATATTTCACCTCTTATTTTTATATAGGTATATATTATTATATCTACGAATAACTTAGCTGTAAAGTTTTTTAGATTTTAATAATTAGTTAAAATGTTTTATTATTGACAAAATAATATCAAGAAGCTATATATAATATTGTGAAGACAAAAATACTTTTGCTAATTTTCTTATTCTTTTTAATCTTTTCAAGAACTCTGTATCCTGAAAAACAGAACATTAGATTCGAAAAATTATCATGCGAAGATGGGCTGTCTCAAAGTAATGTTTTTTCTATTATTCAGGATAGGAAAGGATTTATGTGGTTTGCTACAGAAGATGGAATAAATAAATATGATGCTTACAGCTTTACTATTTATAAAAACAATACAAATAATATAAACTCTTTATCTGATAATTGGGTTAATCGTATATATGAAGATAGTTCAGGCTATCTGTGGATTGGAACAGATTCAAAAGGGCTCGATAAATTTGATAC
>JAUWNT010000158.1 GCA_030612495.1 Candidatus Aminicenantota bacterium | reverse complement strand
GTTCGAATTTATGTCTGATGCAAAAATATTTCCATGCTTTTCATTAATATTAATATTTTTACCAGCATTTTTTATGTTGATATTCCCATATCTGTTAAATAAATTTAGCTCAACTGTTTCAGGAATTAATAGTTTGAATTTGACCCTAACTCTTTTGTAAGGGAATTTCTCATTTGAATCTACTTCAATTTTAATGTTTTCTTTGCTTTTTTCAGATCTGATTTTTATTTTATTATAAATTTCTTTAGCTGTGCTTTTGTTTTTGTGATAGATACAAATTATTGGTTTTATTATTGTTGTGTTATCTTTAGATCTCTCAACAACAATTTCTCCAGCTATGTTAATTATTTTTATTTTTTTTATTCCATGTAAATTAATTTCTTTTTCAATAAAGTTGTTTTGGTGATTTTTGTCCAATAGTTTTGTTGAATTAAGGCTTATGAAAAATCCATTTTTTGTGATTAGGTCTATTTCTCCGGATTTGTAGAAGTGATAAGCAATTCCAAAAACGATTAAAGCAATTACAATGAAAATTTCTTTTCGTTTCATTTTTTACTCGTAACATAAAAAATAACATTTTTTGTTCCAATAAAAATTAAAATCAATGGCCAATAAGTACCTAAGAAATCCCAGAAATTGAAATTTATCCATCCTATGTTGTCGAATAGAAATAATAGGCCTATAATTATTAATAAAATTCCCCAGAATAATTTATTTATATCAATCTTATTCATCTTTTTTACCTCCCCCTTTTTTTGAATAATCGAAAATCAGTTTTATTCCAATAGCGATCAGGAAGAAAGGCCATAATTTTACAATATCTCTAAAGTGCAGTACACCAAGATTTCGCATAAGGAAAAGTATACCAATAATTAAAATTATTATAGATCCTAACAAAGAGATCTCCTCTTTCTTTACTTCTGTTACATCTTCTTTTACAATCTCATAGCCTGTTTTTTTGGCTTCATTGTAGCTGTCAAATATTTGAAAGAAATAGAATCCAGCAATCATAAGGCCAAAAAAAATAATTTCTGGCGCCCTCGAATAAAATCCTGAGCTTGAATTAACTTCAAGTATGATAAGTGAAGCAAAAATTACCATGTAGATAAATCCTTTTAAATAGTTTCCAATGTAAAAAAAGCCAGCGCCAGGGAAAATGGCTGAAATTACTGCAGCTAAACCAGGACTTTTCCTGTCTCTTACAACATTTTTTTTCTCACCCATTTTTATCCTCCTTTATTTTGATATTTTCATTTTTATTTTTTTCTTTGTCACTTTGTTCTTTTTTAAAAAATGTAAATAAAAAGTCATCTCCTGAAGTTTTTATTTTTTCAATAAATGATCCGGTTTGAACAGCAAAAGTTTCGACCTTTGATACTATTAAATGTAGAGTTTTATTTGCTTGCGGATAGATATTTGTGAAGTAAAAGATGTTTAAGAATAGAGCAATAGCTCCGATTAATGCAGCTACCCATTTTAGGTATTTATTGTCACTTATCTTTCTTTGTATAGGTTTTGTTGACTCATGAATATTGTAAAGTCTGTTCTTTAAAAAGAATGGCAAATTTTCTTCAAGTTCAGAAGATATTGACATTAAATTTTCAATTTTTTCTTTTAGTTTCCTGCATTTATCGCAATCTTTAATATGTAGAGAGATTTCTTTGTGTAAATTTTCAGAAACATCATTTTCTATAAAACGAGAAATTAAATCTTCAAATTTTTTACAATCCATTTAATTCTCCTCGTTTAAAAATATTTTAGCTAATTTTATTCTGGCTCTATTTATCCTGGATTTGACTGTTCCAATAGGAATTGCTAAATCTTCAGAAATTTCATTGTATGAAAAACTTTGTATATCTCTCATAGTCAAAATCAATCTTAGCTCAGGTTCTAATGCAAATAAATTTTTTCTAAGCGTTAATATATCAAATTCTCGAGTACTGAAATCTTCAGGTGTTTGATGTTCAAATATGATATTTTCATTCATTTCAGATTTGTTTAGATATTTTTTGTTTTTTCTCCAATAATCAATACAATGATTTTTTGTTATTCTTAAGATCCATGAGGTAAAACTTTTATTTTCAATAAATTTGTCTATATTGTTATATATTTTTAAAAATACATCTTGTGTTATATCAGATGCGTCATCTCTATTATGTGCAAAATTCAAAGCAATATTATAAACAGTTTTTGAGTATTTATTTATTATCATATTCCATGCCTCTTCATTACCTTGCTTACATCTTCTAACAATTTCATTCATGTCCATTTTTTTTAACGAATTAATTTAAATAAAGTTCCATTTTATTTACTTTTATGTTTTTACATTTATAAAAAGATAGGTAGAGAATGCTAAGAAGATAAAAACTGGGGCAAAGGCAGAAATAAAAGGAGAGAGGCTTCCTGTTGAACCAAGGGCACTGAAGATTCCAATAGCAGACCAAAATATCATAGATAGACCTACAGCTATTCCAATCCCATACAATGCGCCCTTTTTACCCATTAAAAATGAAAATGGGATTGCGATTAATACCATTATTAAGCTTGAAAATGGGGATGAATATTTATAGAATAATCTTGCTTTATATCTTCTTGTATCAGATTTATTTTCTTTCAGATAATTTATATATTTTTTTAATTTTTTTATATTCATAAATTGAGAAAAAGCAATTTTCTTTGTGAAGGTGCTTTTTCCCTGTTCTATAGTAATTTTTTTTGATTTAAATTTTTTAAAGCCTATAGGAATGCTGTCTTTGAATCTTCTTTCAAAGCCATTTCTTAAGATTAAGTTTTTTTCATCAATCCATTTTGCGTATTGTGTAGAAATTCTGTGTGTTATGTTGAAGTTTTCATCCATGTAAATCACATTAAATTTTATAAATTTATTGTTTTTTTTATCGAAAAAGCTATAGGAATAAAATTGGTTGTTTTTACCCACAACATAATTTTTTATTAATTCAACATCTGTTTTGACATTTCTCTTATATATTATATTTAATGTTTCTTGTGCAAGTTTGTTTGAATTTGGTGTTATATTTTCTTGGATATAAAAACAGAGTATAGAAAGAATCACTCCTAATAAAATTGCTGGCAATGCCAATCTATATAAACTTATTCCACTGATTTGAACAGCTGTTATTTCATTGTTTTTACTCATTAAGGAAAAGGTTAATAATACTGAAGTTAGTACAGAAACAGGAAGAACTAGACTTATTGTATATGGCATATCATAATAGATATATTTTAGAATGTAATAAAATGCAACATTATTTTCAATTGTATCATCAATTAGCTCTATTATGGTTACTATAAAAAATATCATTAAGAGTGATATAAGAACTAAGGTAAAAGTTAAAATTAATTTTTTTATTATGTATGAATCAATAATCTTGAAAAATCTAAATTTAAGCTTTTTTACTTTGAAAACAAAAAAAGAGGGGGACTTTTTTGCAAATAGGCTCTTTCTAATTTTATGAAAAAGTAAAAATATTTTTTCCCAGTTTATAGTTTTTTCTTTTGAAGTATAAAAGTATAAGATAATTCCAATTAAAAGTAGGAAAATATTAGCTGCCCACATTCCCAAAAAGGGCGATATGATTTCTTTTAGAACCATATTTCTGGATGCTGTCATAATCGTATAATAGACAAAAATTATTCCAAGGGAAATAATAAATCCGCTAACCTTTCCTCCCTTTTTTGTAGAAATTCCAAGAGATAAGGAAAGTAATCCAAATGCAATGCATGCAAATGGTAGTGAAAATTTTCTATAAAATTCCATTTTTAGGAAGATGTTTTTAGGTTCATCTTTCATTCTTTTTACAAGTTTTGGAAAGACCAATTGTGTGTAGCGTCTTGTTTGAATTATTTGAATCATGTTTGGGATTTTCTTTTTTAAAAATTTATATGATGTTAAAGAATAATTTTCAAGAGGTTCTTTTTTTTTAAATTCATGTACAATCGCATTTTCCAGGTAAATGTGGCTATCTTTATCTTTTTTCCCCTGAATAAAATTACCTCTTTCTGCAGTTATAACCGTATTGATTCCACCATTTTTTGTAGAATAAAGCAGAACGTTTTCCCATTCATTGGTTTTATTGTCAATATCATCAAAATATAGTACGTAATTTGGGAATTCCTTGCAAAAAATTCTTGGTTTTATGTTTGATATTGTTTTAGAAAGTATGACATTTCTCCATAATTGGCTGGATCTAAAGTTTGCTTCAGGAGCCACATACATAATTAACCATGTTGAAAAGAGCCATGCAATTAAGGAAAATATCATTACAGGCTTAAGAATTCTTAGGTTGTTTATGCCCATTGTTTTAAAGGCAATGATTTCAGAGTCAGTGCTCATCCTGCTTAACCCAGCAAGAACTCCCATTAATGTAGCCATGGGAATTGTGAATGATAGGAGGTCTGGAAGTATATATAGTAATATCTTTAGAATTGTATATCCGCTTGCTCCTCTTGAGATAAGTGTATGAGATAATAGTAGTATATTATTTATCAAAAGAGCAAATGTGTATACAGTAAGCCCCATTGCAAATGGAGAAGCAATTTCTTT
>JAUWNT010000150.1 GCA_030612495.1 Candidatus Aminicenantota bacterium | reverse complement strand
TATTAATAGTATCAACAACCTGTTTTCTGTTTTCAGGTGTTTTATCAATATTTATAAGATAATTTTTCACAGAAGTTCTGTATTTTAATAAACCAGAGTAGTTCAATAAAGCAGTTATATGTTTATCTAATGCCCTTCCAGACATATATTCAACTGACATGCTATCATCAGTGTGAACAGGTACATCACCCACAAATTCTCCAACTTTTTTATTAGCAAAGAAAAAGAAATCTAATATCTTATAAGGATTTTCACAGTTAATCTCTTTAAGATCTTGAGCTACTTCAGGAATCTTTAGTTTTGAACAAATATTTGAAAAATCTATCATTGGATCATCCAATTTCCCAATTACAATAACATAATCATTGAATGTACTGTTAATAAACCAGATTGAGGTATTAGGAAATACTTTATAAAAACTTTTCAAAATCATCTTGAAATTTTCAGGAGTAATACTATAAAATGGTAGCCATTGAGAAACCAAACCTCCAGGTTTTAACCTCGTTTTTAATAATTTATAATATTCATATGTATATAAACTACCATTACCACTAAACCTTGGGTGAACCGAATCTGAAAGTATAACATCATATTTCTCTTTACTTACAAGAACTTTATTCCTCCCATCTGTAAATTCAACTTTAACTCGAGGGTCTTTTAACACCTCATGATTAACGCATTTAAAATATTTAGATGCCTTTTCTATTACTTTACGACTTATTTCTGCAATTACTATTTTCTCTACAGGGTACCTTGATACTGCCCATGCTGTCCCGCCACTACCAAATCCTATATGAAGCACTTTTTTTGGGTTTTTATTAAGCAGAAGAGGTAAGTGTCCCTGCATCTTCTGTATATAGAAAAGTTCCACTGAAGTACCTGCAACATTAACTCCATTCATGCTCAATTGTTTCCATGTACCACGAACATCTGATCTCTGCTCTACACTTATTGTAGCATAAACATCTTCATCATAATCAAGGAGTTTAACCTTTGAATTAGCTTCATCCTTAAACACTCCAGCAGTCAGAATTACCTGGTCTTTAGATGTAAGGCCAAAATATCCCAAATAGAAAAAAACAATCACACTAAAACTTACTATTAATTTCTTTATTATTCCATTTTTTACCCTTGTGAAAAGATAAATCCCAATCAGAAGATTTACTGATCCTGTTAACAACAGACTGATTTGAGCTCCTAAAAAAGGCAGGAACACAAATCCAGCTAAAAAAGCCCCGAATATGCAACCAACAGTATTGAATGCATAAAGCTGACCTGTTTCTTTTCCAACTTCTTCTTTATTTTTAATAAAAAGTCTTGCTGCTAAAGGGAAGCTTGCTCCAAAAAGAACGGTTGGAAGTATTAAGATTTGAAACGTTGCAAAAATAACTGCCATAGTATGTGAGAAATAACCGTGCAATCCAATGAATTCTCCTATTTTTACAAGCATATGCGGCATCTGTGCAAACTGATTTATCAAGAGTATAAGACTAAAAGCAATCAAAAATTGTATGATTGCAAACACAAGGATTGGTTTCTTAACTTTTTCGACATAATGACTCATAAAACCTGCACCAAGAGTAATTCCCAAGAGATATACTCCTAACATCACAGCATAAGCATATACACTACTGCCAATATGTAAAACAAGTATACGATTCCAAATTATTTCATAACTCAATGATGCAAATCCTAAAACAAAATATACCCAGATCACCCAGTTTCTTTCGATCTTTTTAAAACTTATTTTAAACAAGCCATATTTGCTAAAACCAGCACTTTCGCCTCTTGTTATTATAAAACTGATTAACAAAATCATTAAATTTATAATAGACCCTACAAACACAGTAGCTTTCAGTCCAAATACAGGGATCAGAAAAAACCCTGCAATAAAAGTTCCAACAACTGCTCCAAATGTATTTATTGTGTAAAGAGAGCCAATTTTAGAGCCCGCGTGATCTACATTTTTAGTAAACCGTTTTGCAAGAAGAGGTAATGTTCCACCCATACATATAGTTGGAGGTAGAAGAATTATAAATCCAATTAAAAATTTGAACATGCCCAGGATCAGGTCATTACCTCCTGTTATTGAATTGATAGGAGTGTAAATGACATAAAGTTTACTGAAAATCAATGGAGTCAATACTGCATAAACACCAATAATTCCTTCAATAATACCATAAAGCCTTAAACTGGATTTTGTTCGGTCAGCAATTCGCCCGAACAACCAGCTCCCAATTGCAAGGCCTGCCATAAATGCAGTGAGAAGCGTGCTTGATGCCCATACTGTATTGCCAAATACCAGAACAAGCATCTTTAACCAAACTACCTGGAAAGTAAGTGATACGAACCCTGAGAAGAAAAAAAGCAGTAATGCAACTGGTTTTTGTAATTTGTTTTCTATCATTTCTTTCTCTTGTAGTTTAAAGATGCAATTCTACAAATAACTCCCTCTGGGAGTTGAGTCGAGAATTTTCTTATATTACGAATGAAATCTGGAACATCTTTAATATTGATTGCATAAAATGAAACAGTATTAAATGCACATATAACATTGTTTAAAATAGTCCATTCTCCCACTTTTATCCATTTTTGAGGAACACCCTCAATAGGTCTTAACAGATCATCATAAATAATAGCAATCCTTGCATTATTTTCATATGCCCATTTAACAATATTTTCCTTAGTATATCTTTCTTTAAGAATGAGATCCCCTATATCTTTATTACAAAGCCCGAGAATATCCAGACATTTAATATCAGCTAAAAAATTTGTTGCTCCAATATCATTTACAATAACATGCTCTCCTTTATAATATTCATCCAAAAATAAACCCATTTGATACTGTTGAGAATATACATTGAATGTAGCTTGAGGAGCTCTAACACTCATTCGAATCCCTCTTTCAGCAAGAGGTAAGATACATACAAAAACAAATACTATTAAAGCTAATCTTTCAAAAAAATTTCCCTTTTGTACAAAAATTTTCTCTCTTAATATGTAACCAAAAAAATTAAATATTACAAACAATCCAATTGCAACTAAATAAGAGTCATATCTAACCTGTTCAGCACGATTCAAGAAAAAACCAGTGCGTGCAAAAAACATATGTATAAAAGTTGTAATCAAAAAGATCAGACACATTACAGTATAGAAAGAAAATAAACTTTTTTGCTTTTTTAATAAAAAGAGAAGTATACATAAAATAATAATAATAAATAAAAGAATATGAATATTATAAACAATATGTCTAATGCCTATATAAAAAAAATTAAGAAAGCCTTCAAAATTTAAAAGATCTTTCAATCGATTACCCTTTAATAAAACAGAATTAGGCAAAAAATACCATCCCTTTGAGACTGATACTATTCCATAGATCAGAACGGGTAAAATCCCTGATATGCCAAGGATAAATGACTTTACAAACTGTCTCTTAAATAGCAATAATATACAAACAGCAAAAACAAGAAATATACCTTCAAAACGAACCATTGTAACTAAAGGAGCTAATAAAAAAAGAGAGAAGTATTTTCTACTGATCTTGCCCTTCAATGCCACATCACTACTGATAGCTATTGCTGCTATATAAATAAATATAAGATCTATTAATATTTGCAGAATATGCTCAAGCCCTGAAAACACAAGATGGGGAAGAGGGATAAAAATAATAAAACAAATCAATACAAATAAGATCTGAAAAAAATAAAAATTAAACTTTTCAAATGAATAATATAAAAATAATAAAAGTACTGTTGAGAAAAAAAAATTTAAAACAAAAGGGGTTAATTCATTCACTCCAAAAATAGAATAAGAAAATGATAAAAGCAATGTCCATAATAAAGAGGAAGAAGAGGATGAGAATTCACACTTTGTAACGCCCCACACCCCATGTTGAGAAAAATTTTTAGCCATCGCCATATGAATATAAGCATCATCATGTGAATAGACCAATTTTCCTTCCGTTTTTAAAAAAGAAGAATTAAGAAATAGAGTTATTAATATCCACATGCTTAATATTGCTATAATCAATGCAACAAATTTTCCTTGATCTTTTTTCAAATCTTTTCCTTTTTAATCTTATTATAAATGAAATCTTTCTTTTTTCAATGCAAATCCAGCTCAATTTTAAAGTTTTAAACTTTTTTGTGTTGTTTAAAATTATGCTTGTTTATGCTATATATGTATATTGCTTGTTATTTTCACATACTATATGGCTTTGCAACTCTAACGGCGGTAGCCTATTTAAAATTAGTGAAAATTATTATTCATATGAAATTTTTGTTTAGACATAACAGAAATCATATATAATAATAAATATGAGTATATATATGAGTAATGTAAAAACTTATGAACCTGATAATATATTAAAACAGGGATACTTTTCTATACTTAAAAGAATATTTCAAGAAATAGCCCAAAATCGCTGGTTAACTTTTCAATTGTTCAAAAGAGATTTCTTTGCAATATACAAACAATCTTTCATAGGAGTATTGTGGGCAATAATTATTCCATTCGTTAGTGTGGGAACATTTGTTATTTTAAACCGATCAGGAGTTTTTAATATTGGCAGCATAAAAACTCCTTATGCGATTTTTGCGATTTTTGGAATGGCAATATGGCAAATATTCTCAACAGGACTTATTGCAAGCTCAAACTCTCTTATAAAAGCGGGCTCAATGATTGTTAAAATAAATTTCTCAAAAAAATCTCTTGTTATTGCCTCTTTATGTCAATC
>JAUWNT010000058.1 GCA_030612495.1 Candidatus Aminicenantota bacterium | reverse complement strand
ATTTTTATTAATTAATTTGAAAATTTTGGTAATAAATGTTAAGATTAACAATCTTTTATACAAATGAAAAAAGGAAAAATGAGGGTTAGATTTGCACCATCCCCAACTGGATATTTACATATTGGAAGTGCCAGGACTGCTCTTTTTAATTTTCTTTTTGTACGAAATCAAAAAGGAACTTTTATACTCAGGATTGAAGATACTGATATAAAAAGATCTTCTCTTGAAATGGCTGAGCAAATCATAAATGGTTTGAAGTGGCTTAATATTACCTGGGATGAAGGCCCATATTTTCAATCTTATCATTTCGAAAAATATAAAAAAACAGCATTTGAGCTTCTGAAAAAAAAGAAGGTTTACAGATGCTTTTGCACCCCGGATGAGATAGAAGCAAATAAGAAAAAGAATCTAACATGGAAGTATGACAGGAAATGCCTAAATCTTACAGAAAAACAAATTGAAAAAAAGCTCGAGCAGAAAGTTCCATTTGTTCTTAGGTTTTTTGTGCCTGAAGGTTTTACTTCCTTTAATGATGGAATCCATAAAAAAATGCGGGTAAATAATTCTGAGATTGAGGATTTTGTAATATTAAAATCAGATTTCACTCCAACTTATTATCTTTCAGTTGTTGTAGATGACAATGGAATGGGTATAACTGATGTAATAAGGGGAGATGACCATATATCAAATACATTTAAACAGATTTTACTTTTAAATGCATTAGGTTTTAATGTTCCTAAATATTTTCACTTACCTCTAATATTTGGAGAGGACAAAAGAAAATTAAGTAAAAGGCATGGTGAAACCTCAGTTTTGGAATTTAAAAAAAAAGGTTATCTTCCAGAAACTTTAATTACATATCTTTCGCAACTTTCATGGCTTCCTGGAGATGAGAAAAGGATATTTACTTTAGATGAATTAATAAAAAGATTCAAATTTAATAAATTAGCTAAGAACAGCCCTATTTTTGATTATAATAAGTTGAGTTTTCTTAATGCTCTTGCTATAAAAAAAAAGGATTCAAGAGAAATTTATAATATTCTTATTGAAGATAAGAAATTTGAAAAGGATTTTTCTGAGTTCACATATGAAAAGAAAATATCGTTTATAGAATTAATAAAATCAAGAATGAAAAATTTGAATGAAATGAAGGGGAAAGCTTATATATATTTAAAGGAAGATTTTACGTACAATAAAAATGATTTAAAAAGCTTTGAGTTTCATAAAAACATAGCAAATCTTTTAGAAAAGCTTATAAATAAACTGGAATCTCTTGAGGTTTTTAATTCTGAGAATATTGAAAAAGTATTGAGAATATGTGCTGATAACAATGAAATCAAAGCTGCTGACTTAATTCATCCATGCCGTTTTGCTCTTGTTGCAAGTAATATCAGCCCTTCAATTTTCGATCTATTTGAGTTTTTGGGTAAAGAGGAATCTATTGAAAGGATAAAAAGTTTTATAGATTATATAATAAAGGAGAAATAATATAATTATAATATATGGAAAAAAAAGATAGTATAAAATTAAATAAAGCTAAACCTCAAAATTTTATTAAAAATATTATAGAAAAAGATTTGAGTATGAATAAAAATGATGAAAGGGTTCACACGAGATTTCCACCAGAGCCAAATGGATATCTGCATATTGGGCATGCAAAATCAATATGTCTTAACTTTGGCCTTGCATCTGAATATAAAGGGTTATGCAATTTGCGTTTTGATGATACTAATCCAACAAAAGAGGAAGTCGAGTATATTGAATCAATAAAATTAGATATTCGTTGGCTCGGGTTTAATTGGGGTGATAGACTGTTTTATGCATCTGACTATTTTGATAAATTGTATGAATATGCAAATCAGTTAATAAAAAGTAAAAAAGCATATGTGTGTAGCTTAAGCACAGGAGAGATCAAAGAATACAGAGGCACTCTGACTCAGCCAGGTAGAAATAGCCCATATCGCTCACGCTCAGTTAAGGAGAATCTCGGACTCTTTAAGCGTATGCGAGCAGGTGAATTTAAAGAGGGTGAACATGTACTTAGAGCTAAGATCGATATGGAGTCCCCGAATTTGAATATGAGAGACCCTGTGATATATCGCATTATTCATGAATCACATCACAGGACTGGAAACAAGTGGTGTATTTACCCAATGTATGATTTTGCTCACTGTCTTGAGGATTCAATAGAACGAATTACACACTCTATTTGTACTCTGGAGTTTGAGGATCATAGGCCTTTATACGATTGGTTTCTTGAGCAACTAAATCTTTTCCATCCACAACAGATTGAATTCGCCAGGCTCAATCTAAGCTACACGGTTTTGAGTAAAAGAAAACTACTGGAATTAGTGAAATATGGGTATGTGACTGGATGGGATGATCCGCGTATGCCTACTATTGCGGGTTTTAGAAGACGTGGCTATACACCTGAATCTATACATGATTTTTCAGAAAGAATTGGAGTTGCCAAGAGAGATAGTTTGGTTGATGTAGCTCTGTTAGAACACTGTGTTCGTGAAGATCTTAATAAGAGAGCAATGCGTGTAATGGCTGTGCTGCGTCCCCTCCGTTTAATCATTGATAATTATCCTGAGCATAAAGTGGAAGAAATAGAAGCAGTAAATAATCCTGAAGACATTAGTATGGGAACAAGAAAAATTCCTTTTTCACGGGTTTTATATATAGAGCAGGAAGATTTTCGTGAAAATCCTCCAAAAAAATATTTTCGTCTCTTTCCAGGTCAAGAGGTAAGGCTTAAACATGCATATTATATTAAATGTGAAAAAGTGATTAAAGATGAAAAAACTGGTGAAGTAAAAGAGCTTCATTGTACTTATGATCCTGAATCAAGGGGTGGTGGAACTGCAGACGGCCGCAAGGTGAGAGGTACATTACACTGGGTTTCCGCTGCTCATTCTGTAAAAGCAGAAGTGAACCTTTATGACCGCCTTTTTATTAAAGAAAACCCAGTAGATTGTGATAAAAATAGTGATTTTAAAGAATATATCAACCATAACTCAGTGGAGACCTTAAAATCATGCATGGTTGAACCCGGGCTTGCGAATGCAGTACCTGGAAGTCGATTCCAGTTTTTGAGGCATGGATATTTCTGTGTTGATTCTTCAAAAGGGAAACTTGTATTCAATCGTACTGTACAATTGCGAGATACATGGGCTAAAATTGAAAAGTCTATTAAAGACAGAAAAGGATCTTAGGTTCAAGAAAAAGAGGATGAATTAAGATGCTTTTCCCTATTAAAGATTATAATCCTACTAGAAAAACTTCTTACATAACCATATTTATAATTATAATAAATGTAATTGTATTTTTCTATCAGAGCTTTCTTTCCTCCCCTCCTCCTGATTATAAACGCTTATCTTCCCTTGAATATCATATTCTGAAATCTTCAATGATTCCAAGAGAAATCACTCATTTAAAAAATATTACTTTTAATCTTAGAAAAAATATTTTTGAAAATGATTTTTTTATAAAAAGAGAAATTCCTCCTTTTCTTACATTATTCACCTCTATATTTATGCATGGATCTATTTTGCACCTTTTAGGAAATATGCTTTTTCTGTGGATTTTTGGGAATAATATAGAGGATTATCTTGGGAAATTCAAATTTATTATATTTTATTTAATTGCAGGGATTGGAGCAAGCTTGGTCCATATTTTATTTAATTGGAATTCAGTAACTCCTGTTATTGGAGCAAGTGGGGCTATATCAGGAGTTATGGGTGCTTATCTAATTCTTTATCCAAGAGCTAAGGTGAGAACACTTGTGTTTCTTTTTATATTTGTTACTTTTATTGATTTACCTGCTTATATCTTTTTGATTGTTTGGTTTGTTTTCCAGTTTGCAGGCGCAGAAGGTGTTGCATGGCTTGCTCATGTTGGAGGTTTTATAATTGGAATATTCTTAATAAAATTGCTTAGAAATAGAGAAAAGCCTGTCATTGAATTTATAGAGTAAAGGAGTTTATATGATTAAACAACTAATAACAACTAAAAATGCGCCAGGTGCAATAGGGCCATATTCTCAGGCAATAAAAAAGGATAATTTTGTTTTTCTATCAGGACAGATTGGGATTGACCCTGTAACAAAGAAGTTTGCTTATAATGATATCAGGAGGCAAACAGAGCAGATATTTGAAAATATTAAAGCTGTACTTAAAGAGGCTGGAGCAAATTTATCGAATATTGTAAAAACAACTGTATTTTTAAAAAATATTGCGGATTTTGCTATTATTAATGAATTGTATACTGAATATTTGAAGGAGCCGTTTCCAGCAAGATCGGTTGTTGTAGTAAAAGAACTTCCTCTATCAGTTGACATTGAAATAGAAGCAATTGCAGTTTTATAGAAAAATTAATCTTAAATATTTTTATGTTAGGGATCTTTAATATTTGGTTGCTTTGGTTTATCTAAAAACATTTTTAGAAGAGGAGGTCCAATTATCTGGTTTACAACAATTACTGAAATTATTAGAACAGCAAGATTCTCACCAAAAAAGCTGAAATTATTCTCTATTATTTTTGCCATTCCCAGGGAAAGACCTGCTTGAGATAAAAAAGAGATCCATAGATGTTTTTTTACAAATTTTTCTTCCCGTGCAAGTGCGCTTCCTATGTAGGTTCCAACGTATTTGAATAAAGCCCTGAATAAAACGATAATAATGGTTAACAGCCATAGAGATTTCAAATACTTGAGGTTTATAGCAGCTCCTGTTAAAGTAAAAAATATTATATATACAGGGGGTGATATAAGTTCAAGAGTTTTCATAAGGCTGTCACCTTCTGAAGAGAAATTTTCAACCACAAACCCTGCTATCATCATAATGAGAAGAGTGTGAAGGTGCAGGGGTTCAAAAATTTCAAATGAGAAAAAACTCAATGCAAGAACAAAAACAATTCTATCTTTCTTAATAAATTTTAAGTACACTACAATTATAAAACCTATAACAATTCCTGAAATTAAAGAGCCTGAGATTTCAAAAAATGTATTGAAAACAATATTTTTATTTATCATATTACTTTTTGTAAGAATTTTTGCAATATTGAGGCCAATACAGAATAGAAAGAGTATAATTACATCTTTAAGCATTACAATACTTAGAATTAGATTTGTATATCTATCTCTTTTTTTTGTTTCAACTATTACAGCCAGAGTTGTAGAGGGTGAAGAAGCGGTTGATATTATTGCAACGAGTAATCCTGCTGCAACAATTGATTGAATGCCCAAATTAGATATAAAGGGAAAGAAATCTTTGAAAATAATTATTACAAAAGTTATTCCAACTACTATAATTAAAGTTTGGAAAAGCAATATGTAATTAATTGTTTTTAAATTCTTTTTAAACCCAGCAAGTTTTATCTCACCTCCAGCTGTTAAAGCTATAATTGAAAGAGCAAGGCCATTTAACAATTGAAGATCATCCACATTTTTTATACTTATCAATTCTAATCCAAATGGGCCAACAAGGATCCCGGCTAAAATACAACCTGTTATTGATGGCAATTTTATTTTTTTTACAAGATCACCTGAAATATATCCTGCAAGCATAATTAAGCCAAGCGCATAAGCTGCATTATTGAATATTTCAATTTGTTGGGAAGATTTAATAATGATCCCGATTGCGATTATTATTATCAATAATAGAGTATTAATCATTTTTTGATCTTATTTTAAGTAGTCTTATGCCTAATGGAGAGAAGATCTCAGATATAATTAGCGCAATTATGAAAATCCCTTGAGCAATAGAAGAGCTATGCTGGGGATAAGAACAGAGTAAATCAAGAAGAATGGCTGGAGCAATGCTGCTAATAGGAAGGAGAATATATGAAAAGTATGGAGAAATATTGAATGGGCTAAGTTTGGTTTTATTTAGAGATTTAAATGTAAATAGCTTTGATAAAAATTTAACCAGAAGAAGAAAAATTGCAATAAAAATTATATACTTATTAAACATAGCCTTTTTTAAGGATAAAAATATGAGGAAAATTATATATATTGGTTTTTCTGTTGGGTTTAATATTCTTATGAAATAGGAATGCCTGTGAGTTAAATTGGAAAATATTACTCCACATAACATTGATACAAATAAAGGAGAAAAATGAAACATTGATGACAATCCTGAGATGAAAAATATGGTTCCGAATAAAACAGCAGAAATCTCGAGTTTGTTTATGATTTTTTTTACCAAATAAAATATAAAGAATCCTGATAATATTCCGATCATCAATTGAATAAAAAAATGGGGGAGTATATTTTGGGGGGCATTTAATGAAATAATATTTGATGCAGGAATATATCTATAAAGAGAAAAAATGACTCCAGTTAAAATAATTGGTATTAAGTTGTTGATAGCAGAAATAAAAAAGCATATTCTAATTCCCAAAAACTCTTTTTTCAAAAATTTTGAGGCCCATGAGATAAAAGATACTGAACTTTCGGATAGTAATATAGCCAATACAAGCGACATTCCCAATGCAATTTCGATTGTTTGAACAAGGCCGTTAAATATATAATTAAAAGTAATGAATGAAAATAATACTATTGTAAAAAATGATGTTAAGTATATAAAAGGAAGAGTTAAGTACCAATTTTTTGGGATTCTCTTTAAATATTTTATCTCAAATTGAAATCCAAATATAAACCCTACCCAACCAAGAGAGAAGTTTATTAAGGGTGCAAGTTGATGAATTATATCTTTTGATATTAGATTGAAACCATTTTCTCCTACTATTAAACCAAAAAAAACATAAATAGTTCCTGAATACAATATATATGCAAAACAAGATGTTACCTTTATTTTATTAAATAGTTTGATTGACCCAACCAAGCCTATGAATAATAAAATTCCAAAAGCGATTAGAGTTTTCACTATGTGATTTCAGATTTTAGTCCAATTACCTCGCTAAGTTCTATAAAAAAAAGAATCCCATTTCCGCTCTTTTCAAGGTTGCCCAAAGTTTTTTTTATAAGTCTTTTTAGAGGTTTTACCTTTTCATTTTTAATAACTGACATGATGGTTTTATTATAGGGTCTGCTTCCAGAAAACATAAATCTTAAGCCTGCAAAAATCGGGACTTCTGAAGAAAGAATATGTCCCATACCAATTGAATCAACAATTGTTGCTCCAGTTATATCAATTTCAATAAACCCTTCGAGTAAAGGTTCAAGGTACTCTTCTTTATTGAGAACCAGGATGGCTAATTTCATTGAATTAATTTTTCTTTTTTTAGAATTGTCTTAAATATTTCTTCTGCATGTTTTGTCTCTTTTACGCAGTTTACAATATCTGTGGTTTTAACAAAACGTGCAATATGAGCGAGCGTTTTTAGATGCATTCCAACATCCTTTTCATCGCTCATGATTAAGAAAATCAAAAAGACTTTTCCTCCATCTGGAGCTTTAAAATCAACGCCATTTTTTATAAGGGCAATTGATAATATGAATTTTGAAAATTCATCAGAAAAAATGTGTGGCGCAGCAGCACCTTTACCTATTGCAGTAGATTGTATATTTTCTCTCTTTATGAATAATCTTTTAACTTTCTTTTTATCTTTTATAATTCCTTTTTCCTTTAAAAAAAGAGCGAAATCAGCATAAAAACTATCTGTATCTTCATAATAATCAGAAACAAATATATTTTCTTTGTTTAGAAAATTTTTGAAATTCATTATAATCTCCTTTGAATATCATCAGAATTTCCCCAGATTCCATCTCTCCCGGCAGAAGTTATAGTTTTATTCATTTCTTCATCAGTTTCAAGCTTAAATTTATTCCCCCATTGATCAATTAATTCTATGTAAGAGTTTAAATATTGAGGTATAAGTTCATCTAATGTATCTGGGTATTTATTGTTATCAAAGTAATATAGATCCAGGGCTTTTTGAATACATCTAATATTTGAATCAATAAGGATCTTCTTTGATTTCTCAATTGTTTTAATCATTTCTTGCGGTGATGATTCTTTTTTAGAGAATTTTCCGGTCAAAATTAAAACTATTATTAAAAGAGCCATTAATATTACGATAAATAATCCTCTCATGTGATTATTTTATAATAATGAAAAAAAAATAACAATAATATTATATTTAAATTATTAAGATTTTTTATATGAAAAAAAAATGATATAATACTAAAATGGAATCTCGAAATGGGTTTGTTTTAGGTGTTTTATCAGAAATGGAGTTATTTTCTGAGATTGATTTTAATTCTTTAGTTATATTGAGTAATTTATTTGAAGAAAGGGTTTATAATCAAGAAGAGATAATTTTTAAAGAAGATAGTATAGGAACCTCAATGATGATGATAACCTCAGGTGAGGTAAGGATTTCCCAGATATCTGACCCACAAACCGAAGAAGCTTTAATTGTTTTGAAAAAAGGGGATGTGTTTGGAGAAATGGCTTTACTGGATGATATGCCAAGGTCAGCAACTGCAATTGCTAATACAAATGTAATAATCTTTGAGATACAAAGGGAAAGGTTTTTAAATTTTATAGAAAATAACAAAGAAGCTGGTGTTAAAATATTAATGAAACTTGCAAAGATACTATCTTCAAGGTTAAGAGAAACAGATGCAAAGGTAAAGGCTTTTGTGAGTTTGACAAAGTGGATTTAATTAAAGAATAAATATGAGATAATTCCAGATATCTATGGCTCTATATGAAAAACTTTCTGAAAATGAATGGGAGAAAAAAATTGAGTTTTTTGCAAAGAAATTTAGTCCCTGCAGTCTTTGCCCGAGAGAGTGTGGCGCTGAAAGATCAGAAAATAAAAAAGGGGTATGTAAAGCATTAGCGGATGTTAAAATTGCATCTTATAATCTGCATTTTGGTGAAGAGCCTCCAATTTCAGGTATAAAAGGCTCAGGCACTGTTTTTTTTTCAGGGTGCACTTTAAAATGTGTGTTCTGCCAGAATTATCCCATATCTCATTTGTGTAATGGGGAGTTTTATTCAATAGATGAATTAGCAAACATTTTTTTATATTTACAGAAAAAAGGGGCTCATAATATAAATCTTGTATCCCCTACACCATATTTATATCACTTTGTTAAAGCCCTATATATTGCATATAAAAAGGGATTGAGAATTCCGATTGTTTACAATACAAGTGGTTATGAAAAAAAGGAAATTGTAAAAAAATTAAAGGGACTTGTGGATATATATATGCCAGATTTTAAATACTTCAGTAATAAACTCTCTTTAAAATATTCCGGAGTGAATAACTATTTTGAGAATGCTTTTAACTCTATAAAGGAGATGTTTGAACAGATGCAAGAACTTGAAATTGACAAATACGGGGTTGCAATAAAGGGAGTACTTATAAGACATCTTATATTACCCGGGAATATAGAGGATTCTAAAAAAGTATTAAAAACAATATCAGATAGCAGTTTTAAGAAATCTTATTTAAGTCTTCTCAGCCAGTATTTCCCGGCATATAAAGCAGCTTCTGTAATAGATTATTCAAATATTAATAGAAGGATAACTATTGATGAATACAATGAGGTTAAAGAGTATGCTGTTTCTCTTGGGTTTTCACAAGGCTGGTTCCAGGATGTATGATGTTTCCAATAATTTGTGACTCTCTTCTCCCAAACAAAAAAGTAGATCTAAAGCAGAGAGATTTCCTGCAAACTTTCCCCAGAATTGAGGATAAACAGGAGAAAAGAACTTAAGAAATTTTACTTTGATACCCTTTTTTATAAATTTTTTCCATTCTATTAAATTTTGTGCAGGATAAGGTAGTAAAACTTCTGTTGCTTTCAGATGTGTTGCTATTTCAATGAGAAGATCAGTCCCTGAAGACTCAATCCCGGTGTTTGTTTGAAGTATGAACTCATTTTTAATGTTAAAGCTTGTTTTTAAATGTTTTAGAATAGGTAAAGCCATATTTAAAAAATTGTTATCTTGTTTGTTTAATATTTCAAAAATAGGATCATATATGTTGTTGAAAAAAATTGATTTTTTATAGCATAGTTCTAAAGTTAATAAAAACTTTTTTGCCCAATATTCTTTTTGATATATTACAAGATCTTTAATCTTTTGTCTTCCCAATCCCTTCTTTTCTACAGGAACTGTTATCCTTAATTCACCGTCAGGAGATTTTATCCTGTTTCTGTTTACAAATGTAAAGCCTTGTGCAAATAAAGTGTTATCTAACAATACCATTTTATCTGATGCTATTAATCTTGCAAAAAAGCCTGACCATGGAATAAATGAAGGTTGGTTAAAACTTAGAATCAATTTTTTTATCTCCCCTTTCTAAAATTATATCAATCAACCCAACATGTCAATACTTAATGCATTTTAAAAGTCAGGTGTGTGATCCCGTAATTGATGGCTACGGTCATGAGGAATCAAATCTTCAACTCCTCCTTGATTCAATCTCAAAAATTGACATTTTCTTTAAAATACCTTAAAATTTCAATATGAAAATAGATAAACCCGACTCATGGTTTATTATAAATGCTAAGCCTAAACAGGAATTTATTGCAGAAAAAAGTTTAAAATTATTTGGAGCAAAAGTTTACTTACCTCTTTTTAAGAAAAATGTAAAAAAAAACAAAAAAAAAACAAAAATTATTGCCCCTCTATTTAACGGATATCTATTTGCTCAATTTTCAATAGAAGATCTATACCATAAAATAAGATTTGCAAAAGGAGTAAAAAAAATTCTTGGGTCAAATAATTCCATTTGGGCAATTGATAATAATAAAATTGAAGATATAAAATCAAGGGAAAATGATGGGATTGTAGTGCTAAAGAAAAAAAAAGAAAAATTCAAAAAAGGTGATCACATTCTAATAGATGAAGGTGATTTCGATGGATGGGAAGGTATATTCTGCGAAGAGCTTCCAGACTGTAAAAGAGCAATGATAATGCTTACAAATGTTGGTTTTTCAAGTAGATTAATTATCCCGAAAAAATATATGTTATTAAATAATAGAAATTAATAAAATAAATCAAGAATTTTATCAAAATAAATGCAGTTTAATTAGGAATTGAGGTTAAAGTATTTTTTATGGAAAAATGATAATTTTTAAAGTAATAAGCATAATATTAAAATCAATGAATTTGTAATATTATGATAAAATTTGAAAAACAGAAAGGAAATTTCATAAAGCACTGTCCATGCTCTCCAGAAGCTATCTCCTGCGGATATTTTAATTTAAATTTACATACTGGATGCCCATATTCCTGTTCATACTGCATTCTTCAAGCCTATTTAGAAACTAAAGACCCTATATTTTTTACAAATATTGATGATATGGAAAACGAACTTGTAGAATCTACAAAAACTATGAAATACTTAAGAATAGGTACTGGTGAACTTTCGGATTCCCTTGCTTTTGACCCAGAGACAAAATATTCAAATAAGATTTTATCAATATTCGAAAAATTTCCTGAAGTTGTTTTTGAATTTAAAACAAAGTCTACAAATATAGATCCTATTCTAAAATATAAGAAGGTTTTAAAAAATATTGTAGTTTCATGGTCTTTAAATCCACAGGAAATTATAGAAAGAGAAGAGCACTTCAGTCCAGATCTAAATTCAAGATTGAAGGCTATTGCAGAAGTGCAATCAAAAGGTTATAAAATAGGAATACATTTTGATCCAATTATTTTAATAAAAAATTGGAAAATTTATTACAAAAACCTTATTATAAAAATTTCAAAAACAATAACTCCAAACAACATAGCATGGTGGAGTATGGGAACTTTAAGATTCCCATATTCTTTAAGAAACTATATTTTCAAGTATAAAGATTCTCTTCTTTTCTCAGGTGAATTAGTAAGGGGCTATGACGGTAAATACAGATATTTTAAACCCTTAAGAATAGAAGCATTTAAGTTTATAAAACAAGAAATACAATCCATTATATCAGATCAAATCCCCCTGTATCTATGTATGGAGGATATTGAAATGTGGGAAGAAGTTTTTCCAGGAATAAACTCTACAGAAAACAAAATCAATAAATATCTTTATGAATCAGTTTATAGATAAACTGTAACTATTTCAACTCTTTTAATAGAGCAACTGTAAAATCCCAAATCTTACCAATTGTTCCAATATGGACTTTTTCTTCTGGTGAATGAGGATATCTCAAATCAGGTCCGATTGAAATCATATCCATTCCAGGGTATTTAGCTCCTATTATTCCACACTCTAATCCAGCATGAATAATCTCTACAACAGGTTTTTTACTAAAAAGTTTTTCATACAATTTAACACTCCTGGCCAATAAAGGAGAATCCATATCAGGATGCCAGGCTGGATACCCGTCACCACTTTTAGCATCACCACCACCTAAACGTGCAACTGCTTCTATAAAATATGTAAGTGCATACAATCTTGACATTACTGAGCTTCTCTGACTTGTAAGCACTTTCACAATATTATCTTCAATTTTGATATTTGCAAGATTATTCGAAGTCTCAATAAGTCCCTCAACATCATTTGACATTGCTGCAACACCATGAGGAATAGCAAAAATAAATTCAATAAGTTTCTGACTGTTTTCAACTGTTAAAGCCTGTTTGTAATTACCTTCCTTATTATCCTCAATAGAAATTTTTATGTTTGGATCTACCAACTTATATTCATCTATTAAAATTTTATTAAAATCAGAAATAATATTCTGCACTTCATTGAAATCCTTTTCAAGAAGGAAAACACTTGCTTCAACGTCTCTTGGTATAGCATTGTGAGCACTTCCACCTTTAATATCTGAGATCCTTATATATGTTTTCTTTTTAATTTCATAAAGCACTCTTGCTAAAATTTTTATAGCATTTGCTTTTCCTATCCCAATATCAATCCCAGAATGTCCTCCCTTCATTCCTCCAGCTTTAATTTTAAATTGTTTAAATCCATAAGGTACATCTTCATAATCCATTGGTAAAGACAAATTTGTATTTATCCCTCCTGCACATCCAACAGTAAAAACGCCTTCATCTTCTGAATCAATATTTATTAGAATCTTACCATCTATAAACCCAGGTTCTAATGCATTAGCTCCAGTTA
>JAUWNT010000139.1 GCA_030612495.1 Candidatus Aminicenantota bacterium | reverse complement strand
GGTTATATATACTATTATATACAATTTTGTTTAGAAGCAAAAGGGATCAAGTCTTCGTGGCTGTCCCATAACCCCTTTACACTCTTTAACCAAATTTATTCCTTCTAATCTATTGATTTTTTTAGGTGTTTCTTTTAATATATTTGTGTGAAAACTAAAAACGATTTTCCTGTCATAAAGAAGAAAAATGGAGGGAAAAAATTTTCCCGTTATGTTTTCATTGTTTCTGATGCTACTGGAAAATTATGTCAGAATGTTGTGAATGCTGCGCTCACACAATTTAGATCAACAGATGTGAAGTTAAAAGTCTTTTCAGATGTACTTTCATTTGGAGATATTGAAAAAATCATTACAAAAGCTGTACAAGTAAATGGTGTTATTGTTTACACTTTTGTGTCTTCTGATTTTAGAGATAGAGTTACTGAACTTGGGAGAAAAAACAGCGTTCCAACTGTAGATATAATGGGCCCGATTTTATCAAGATTTTCAGAGTTTCTTGAAATTTCACCAATGGCAAAACCTGGATTGTTCAAACAGTTAGATGCTGATTACTTTAAAAGGATTGAGGCTTTGGATTTTACAATAAAACATGATGATGGCTTAAGTGTTTCAACCCTTGAATCAGCAGAAATAGTTTTAGTAGGTGTATCCAGAACTACTAAAACTCCTGTAAGCGTTTACCTATCTTACAGGGGTTGGAAAGTAGCGAATATCCCGGTAATTAGTGGTTTTAGCCTTCCAGAAGAATTGTTTAAAATTGATCAGAGGAAAATAGTTGCTTTAACAATAGACCCCAGGCGTTTAAAATTGATAAGGATGGAGAGAAGGCAGAAATTAAAAAATATTGAGATGAATAATTATGTAGATTTGGACAGGGTTAGAGAAGAGGTGCTTTACGGCATGAGGGTTTACAAAAACAAAAACTGGCCTGTTGTTGATGTTACAAACAGGGCGATTGAAGAAACTGCCACCACAGTAACGAGGGTTATTTATTCAGTGTTTAATAAAAAAAAAGGATATATATCTTAATTAAGGTCTCTGTATTTCTGAAAAATGACAATGTTTTTTTGAACATTGACTTGGTTTAGTATTTATGGTATATAGAGTTATTATTTGTTGTAATTTAAAGAGGAGTAAAAGATAATGTTTGCAATTCTTGAGACTGGTGGTAAGCAATATAAAGTGCAGGAAGGTGATGTTATTGAAGTGGAGCTTATTGATAAGAATATGATAACAAAACAGAATGGCGTTACTTTTAACACTGTTCTATTAATTAAGAATAAGGATTTACTTATAGGTCAGCCTTATGTAAAAGATGGGATAATAAAAGCAAAGGTCCTTGAGGAATTTAGAGCCCCGAAAATTATTGTTTTTAAGAAAAAAGCAAAAAAAGGATATAAGAAAAAAACAGGTCATAGACAAAATTTGCATAGAATTAAGATAGAAAAAATAGAACTGAAACCAAAAAAAGTAGAGAAAAAGGCAGTGGCTAAAACTTCTAAGAAAAAAGAGGAGAAAAAATAATGGCTCATAAAAAATCCGCTGGTAGTGCAAAAAATGGCCGTGACAGCATTTCTAAGAGACTTGGTGTAAAAAAATTCGGAGGGGAAAAGATAAATGCTGGTTCAATTATCCTAAGGCAGAGAGGAACAAAATTTCATCCCGGTAAAAATGTTGGAAAAGGTAAAGATGATACATTATTCGCATTAGTGTCTGGTAATGTTAGATTTGTAAACAGGAATAACAGAAAATTTGTAGAGGTTGATTCTAATTAATTTTATATTTGTTCTAAAACGAATTTCCCTTAATTTTTTTCCAATATATATTTGAATGGTGAGATATTTCAATAGATATTCTAATATATTTAATTAATGTTTGTAGATAGAGCAATAGTTAATTTTGTTTCAGGTATGGGTGGAAATGGATGCATGAGTTTCAGGAGGGAAAAGTTTATTCCAAAGGGTGGGCCTAATGGTGGTGACGGTGGTGACGGTGGTGATATAATCCTGGTTAGCCAAACAGGAAATAATTCATTGATTTATTTTAAATATAGGAATATTATTAGATCAAAACATGGAGAGAATGGAAAAGGCGGAAACAAAACCGGGAAAAAGGGAAAAGATGAGATACTTTTTGTACCAGTAGGCACTGTGGTTAAAACATTTCCTGATGAAAAATTGATGTTTGATTTTTCAGCTGATAAAATGAGATTTGTGATTGCAAAAGGAGGACAAGGAGGGTGGGGTAATACTCACTTTAAATCTTCTGTAAACCAGTCTCCAAGAATTGCTATAAAAGGGAAGCCAGGAGAAGAGATTAAAGTAATTCTTGAATTAAAATTAATAGCTTTTGCTGGACTCGTGGGATTCCCAAATGCAGGTAAATCTACTTTGATTTCAAAAATAAGTGAAGCTAAACCTAAAATTGCAGATTATCCTTTTACTACCTTATCTCCTAACTTAGGTGTTGTATATGAAGGATATGGAAGCCTTGTTGTAGCAGATATCCCGGGAATTATTGAGGGAGCTCACAAGGGAGATGGAATGGGGCTTGATTTTCTAAAACATATAGAAAGAAATAAGGTTTTGGTTTTTTTAATTGATATTTCAGATTGTACAAAAACTACTCCTTATGAGACATTTAAGATCTTACGAGATGAATTAAAATCATATAAAACAAACCTTTTAAATAAGAAATATTTTGTTGTTGGGAATAAAAAGGACCTTGTAACTGAAATGCATAAAAAAGAAGTTGATAAACTTAGGGAATATTGTAATAAAAAAAATATTGCATATGTTGAGATTTCTGCTCTGAATAAAGATAATTTAAGTGTATTTAAAAAGAAACTTTTCGAATTTTATAATGAAAAATAGAATTGGATTATTGGGTGGAACATTTAATCCTGTGCATAAAGGTCATATAGAATTAGGGGCAAAGATTTTGGATGCTTTTAAATTGAATAAGGTTTTATATATTTTATCTGCAAATCCTCCACATAAAAAGGAGCCTGATATTGCTCCTGCTGAAATCAGGTGGAAAATGTTATGTAAAGTGCTTGATCCATTCCATGATTTGGTTCCATGTGATATTGAATTGAAAAGAAATAAATTTTCATGGACATTTGATACTATTAAAATATTAAAACAGGATCATCCTAAAGATATTTTTTTCTTTATTTCAGGAAGTGAAGGTTTTTTGAAGATAAAAACATGGAAAAATTATAAGAGTTTACTTAAGTCTACTTCATTTATTGTTGTTTTAAGAGAAGAAAAACACAGAAGTATAATTCAGAATTTGCTAGATAAAGATAATATACCAGTATGTCTTGATGTTAGTAATCAAATAGATTCTCCATGTGTTTATATTTATTCGTATGATTCAGATGAGCTTTTTATATCATCATCATTGATCAGGAAGAAAGTAAAATCTTATGAATCAATAGATGATTTGGTTCAGAAGGAGGTAAAAAAAATGATGGAGGAGTATAATTTATATGAGAATTGATGATTTTAAACTTATAGATGAAGATTTAAAAAAGAGGAAAATCCCATATGCTGTTAAAAAGGTTGTTTATTCAATATTAGATAAGAAGGGTGAAAAAATAGTTGTTTTAAAATTAAAGGGGATTTGTGAATTCACTGATTTTATGGTCATCTGTAGTGGTGGTTCATCAAGGCAAAACAAAGCTATTTCAGATGATATCCAGAGAATGTTGAAAAAAGAGCTTAAGTTAAAAGCATTTAGTGTTGAGGGACAAAGGAGTTCAGATTGGATTCTATTAGATTATATTGATTTTGTAGTTCATATATTTTCTCCTGAAAATAGAAAGAAATTCTCTCTTGAAAAATTATGGATGGACGCAAGAAGATATGATTTTTACATTGCTTAATAATTTTAAAGACAAGAAATCTTTAGAAATAAAAAATAAAATAGATAGGATTGCAGATTTAGATACAAATATTCTGATTTATGGTGAAACTGGTGTGGGAAAGGATTTCTGGGCGAATTACCTGTTTGAAGTTAGTAAGTTTAAAAAAATTTTAAATTTAAACTGTGGTGATGTACCTGAAAGTCTGCTTGAGAGTGAGTGGTTTGGTTATAAAAAAGGTGCATTTACAGGGGCTGATAGAGATTATGAGGGTAAATGGAAAAAAGCAGAAAATGGGATTCTTTTTCTGAACCAGATTGACCTTTTAAGTTTAAATTTACAATCAAGGTTACTTAGAATAATAGAAAGAAAGAAATATTTCCCTTTAGGAGCAAACAAGGAATTAGATATTAATGTGAGATTTGTTTTTTCTGCTGATTATGATATTGAAGAAAAGGTCAGAAATGGTTTGTTCAGACAGGATCTTTATTATCGTATTTCATCATATACGATTTTTGTTCCCCCTCTTAGGGAGAGAAAAAAGGATATTTTACCTTTGGTTTTATTTTTTGCAAAAAAAAGAAATTTGAAAGTAAATCTGGAGAGAAAAAGTATTAATTTAATCCTATCTTATGATTGGAAAGGAAATATAAGGGAAGTTGAAAATTTTGTTAACAATGTTTCAATTTTGAAAAATGAATTAAAAGGTGAGGATGTTTATGATTTATTGGAAGATTCAAGAGCCTTTATTGAAACTTTTAAATACTCTGAAATGAGGTTATCCGAATTAGAAAAAAGGTATATATTTTACCTTTTAAGAAAATATAAAAGTAAAGTAAAGGTATCAAAAATTTTGGGAATTTCAAGAAAATCTCTTTACAATAAAATAAAAAAATATGAAAAAGATTGAGTTAATATGTATTGGTAATCTGAAATTCAAAGGACTAAAACCTCTTGAAGAAAATTTTATAAAAAAGATAAATTTTTTTGTGGATTTCAAAGTAAAAAATTTAAAGGAAATAAAATTAAAGAATGAAGATATATTAATGGAAAAAGAGGGAAAGATGATCCTTGAAAGCCTTAAAACAAAAGACTTTGTTATTTCTCTTGATAAATATGGAAAAAAAATGGATTCAATAGGTTTTGCAAGGCTTTTATCTGATAAAATTTCTTTTTCCCCCGGGAGAATTGTTTTTCTTATTGGAGGCTTTGTTGGGCTTTCAAAATCGCTTGATAATAGGATAGATTTGAAATTATCCTTTTCAGATATGACTTTTTCTCATGATATTTTTAGAATTGTTTTTTTAGAGCAATTATACAGGGCCTTTACGATCATAAAAAGAATAAAATATCACAGGTAA
>JAUWNT010000104.1 GCA_030612495.1 Candidatus Aminicenantota bacterium | reverse complement strand
GCAAATGCAGCAATCATTATCTCTTCTTCAAATTCTTTATCATCAGTATTTATCTTCACATGAAAGGTTGGCATTTCAAAGTAGCCTTTTAAAGCATAATAAATATATGGAGCTATTCCTCTTGCTTTTGATTGGAGTTCGATTTTTTTTGAAATAAGACCATCAAGTCCTATTCCAGCTACATTAAAAAAATATTTATCGTTAATTTTTCCTACGTCCATATGAACGTCTTTTCCGTATATTAGAACATCCAGGGCTCTTCGCCAGGAAAGTGGAATGTGTAGATTTCTTACCAAACCATTTCCTGAGCCACCTGTAAGGATTCCTAGTGTTTTATCTGTATTAATTAAAGCACTTGCAATTGAGTTTATTGTTCCATCTCCTCCAAAAGCTGTAAATATATCAAAATGATTAATAGCATTTTTTGTTATTTCAAATCCATGAGAAGGAGAATTAGAATTTATGATTGATACTGTGCTAAAGTGTTCTCTAAGTTTTTTAAAAATTATGGATGTGGCAATATCCTTAGAATAGATGCCTGAGTTTGGATTTAAAATAACAAGTATTCGTTCTTTCTGTTTCACATAAATATTATATCACAACTCTAAACTATCTGATAAACTAAAAAATTCAGGATGTTTTCAGGATTATTTTGATCCGAGCCATTGTTCTAGAGCCAAATTATATGTAAATATCTCATTTTTTTGAAAGAATAGATCTATTTCTCTATTAGCTGTATCTGATGAATCTGATGCATGTATTATATTACAACCCGTATTAATGGTGAAATCTCCCCTTATTGTTCCAGGTTCAGCATTATCTGGACTTGTTGCGCCTACAAGTTTTCTCACAATTTTTATTGCATTTTCCCCCTTTAATACTCCAGCAACTACAGGGCCAGAAGTAATAAATTCAATTAGCCCCTTATAAAATGTTTTTCCTCTGTGTTCAGCATAATGCATTTCAGCTAACTTTTTATCAATATGAATCATTTTTAATGCAATAAATTTTAAACCCTTTTTCTCAAATCTTGAGATTATTTCACCTAAAAGACCTCTTTGTATCCCATCAGGCTTGATCATTATAAAAGTTTTTTCAGTGCACACTATAACTCCTTCAATTATCTTGTCTTTATAAATTCTTTTAGAAGTTTTGTTATAAATGAATGAAATGATTTTAGATTAATATCAAATTCTGACGAGAAATTACTATTATTCAAATTATTAAAATGGTTAAGGAATTCATTCCAGTCTTTATATAAGAGAAAATTCAAGTCATTTTCTATAAATAAGTTTAAATCAAAAAATATTTCTGAAGGAGTGATATTATTTTTTTCAGAAAAGTAATCATTGATCTTCGTATGAAGTTTAGTTAATTTCTTTTTTAAATCAAGGGATTTTTCTTTTCTCGAAATATAATTTTCAAAGATATTGGCGCCTGATATTTCTGGTTTAAACAATTTAGCTGTTGTTTCTATTAGGTCCTGAATCGTAATATCTGAGATTATAACAATATTTTTTATTAAATTTCTTTTATTTGTTTTTTTGTTATCTTTAGAAAAGAAATATGGAAGTTCACCTTCAAAAATTTTTTTAAACTCTGATTTGGATTCATTAACAATACTATCAACCTTTTTTAAGCTATCTTTATCATATAGGAGCTTTTTTAAAGATTTTTTTAATGATTTTTCATAAAACCTAAATATACTTTTTATACTCTCTCCTAAAGCCAGAATTAATGGGATTGTTATGTTTATATCTCTGTCCTTATCTAAATTTAGCTCAATAAAATTATTTATCTTCATTATTTTAAAAGTGAGAATAAAGAAAATACCCAATTCTTTTTTTGTTTTTTTATCATTTATTGATAGAATGATATCTGATATATCCTTTTGAAATATCTTATCTATCTTAGGGATAAATTGCATGTTTAAAAGCGAGATTATAATAGGGTTACTTGTTAATTCTTTATGATATAATTTTTTTATGGAAGAAAAGGTCTTTTGTGAAATGGTGTCGCTTTTTTGTAATTCGGTTGATATATTTTTTAAGTTCTGTAAAAATATTCTTAAACTGTAGAACCATGATTCAGGTGAATGGAAATCTCTCATGTATGGAAATGATTTTGTAGAAACATTTTCTAATATCTTCCCAACAATAAATTCTTCAAAGTTCAATAAATATGCATCTTTTTTGAGGTCTAAGGTTTTTAAATGGCTTATTAGTTTACCGGTTATTTGAGTAAAAATATCTAAATAGTATTCATAGTTTCTTAGATTGGGTAATTCGAGCTTAAATGTTAATTTTTCCATATATGGAGATGAAAAAAATGCTTCAATAGCTTCAAACCATAATTTCAATTCAAAAAGGGTTAGAGTCATCTTTTTTTCTTCAATTTTGTTTATCCATGAGTAGAAAATTGAGTTCCATTTTTCTTCAGGAGAAATTACAGGCTTCTCTTCAGAAAAAAAGTCAGTAATATTTTTTATCTCTTTATCAGGCATAATTATATTTTACTCAAAAACAAATTTTTTTCAAGTATATATGAAATTTTATATTTAGATGTTGAAAAAATTGGAAAGCAATTATATAATCTAATTTTAGATGCGCTCGTAGCTCAATGGATAGAGCGGTAGACTTCGAATCTGCGCGTTGGGGGTTCGACTCCCTCCGGGCGTGTTTACAAATTAATAATATCCATTAATCTATAGATTGTTCTTTGTTTTTTTATCAATAAAGTAACCTATAAGAAAACCAATCAAAGATAGAGATAGACCATAAGGGAGAGAATACGGCCATTCTGGTATGGGGAGTTTTAAACCATATGCATTAACAAAAACAATAATTGAAAAACCTCCACCTAATATAAGGCTGAGTAATGCAGCAACAGGTTTTCTCTTTTTAAAAAAGAGTGCATACATGCCAGGTATGAATAAGCCTTCAGCCATAATTTCTGAAGCAAGCCCCAGGGTTTTAATAATAGAGTTAAATTCCAATGCAATTAATGCAGCGAGAGATCCAGATATCAGGGTTGAAATTTTTGAAAAAAGTATTATCTTTTTTTTGTTTTTAAAATTAAAAACATCTTTCACCAGTGTTAGAGCACCAATATTTATTGCTGAATCTGCTGTTGACATTATTGCAGCACCAATGCCTATGAATACAAGAATGCTGCCTGATACAGGTAAACTGTTTTTTATAATATTTGAGAAAAAATTGTTATTTAATGGGAATTTTCTAAGGCATATAGCTATTAAAATCATTAATACATACAAAGTTGAAAATGCTATTATTGATACAATAAGTCCTTTTTTTGAAGCTTCTTTTGATTTTGCAGAGGCAATCCTCTGCCAGATAATGGGAGAGATAAGCCAGGCAAGTGTAAAAGATATTGTAATTAAAACATTGTGTTGAATATTTGAAAAAATGTTTAAATCCGAGACTTGAATATAATGGATATTGTTTTTAAATGCTAAAATTAAGTATAGTATAGAGAGTGTTAATAAAAGAAGCTGTAGGCCATCAGTTAATACAACTGAAATATAACCTCCTAAATAAGAGTAAAGAATGACTATTACAGCACCTGTTATTACAGTTACTTCATAATTTTCCCCAATAAAAACACTTACAAATTTTCCCCATGCTACAAATTGAGAGGCTGCAAGAACTGTCATATAAAAAAATATTAAAAAAGATGCAAATGAGCTAACTGATCTTCCATAATATTTATTTAAAAAGATCGGAAGAGAAACAAAATTGCTTTTTTTTATCTTTTTATTGATCAGAACAAAGATAAAAATTGTGAGAATTGTTGGAATACCAATAAGCCATATTGATTCAAAACCTTTTTCATATGCATCATTGATTGTTGCAATTGTAGAAGCACCCCCGAACCATGAGGCTGTAACTGTGAAAAATATTAAAAAGGCTCCTAATTTTCTTTTTCCAAAGAAATATGAATCAAAGTCTATGTTTTTTTTTGAAAGAACTAACCCAAAAAAAGCAAGTATTATAAAGTATATAATTAAAGTAATTAAATACATTTTTGTATTTTATAAAATTTCTTACAATTAGTAAAATATCAAAAAAGATTAGTTATGCAAAATTTATGACGAGGATTGATTTTTATCATATAAATAAAATATAATTAAGTTAGGGAGAAAAAAGTGAAAAAAAGTGTTTCAATTCTAATTTTGATTGTTTTATTATCTTGGTTTTGCAATAAAGAGAAATCAATGGATAAAGAACATAAAGGAGCTAATAAATATGTAAAAAATTCTCAAACTCCTTTAAAAGGCCAACATCAGCTAAAATTGGAAAAAATTCTTTCAATAGATCCGAATGGTTTGAAAGCAAAAGGAAAAGATGTTATTTTTAATGCCTTTGTTATTGATAATAATAGAAATATTTTTTTGATGGATCGTAGGAATGTCAAAATTTATAAATTCAATAGAAAGAAAAACCTTGAAAAAATTTTTCTGAATAAAGGTGAAGGGCCAGGTGAATTTAAGCTCTACCCAAAAATTCAGATATTAAATAATAATTTATATATTATAGGTGAAAAAAAAATATGTAAATTCAGTTTGGATGGAGAATTATTAGAAGAGTTTAAACTAAAAAATTTTTACCGTATTAAAGAGATGGTTGATGAGAATCGCTTTATTGCCATAAGGGAAGAATTCGGTTTAGGTAAGAGTACAGATTTTAATGTGTACATTTCTTTTATTAATCTTAGGAATGAAGAAATTCTTTTTAATGCTATGAAATCAGAAAACATAGGCAGATTTTTTATCTCAAATGGCAAGAGCCATATTTCAGTGATACCGAATCCTGGTGTTATTTCAGATTTTATTTTTTCTTTAAACAGAGAATCAGAGCTTATTTATTTTTCCCGAACTGACCAATATAAAATATGGGTCAAAGATTGGGCAAATCACTTAAAAATGATAATTTCAAGAAAACACAAGAATACAAATTTTACACAAGCAGATTATGATGAAATTGTAGCAAGATTTGGTAGATGGCCTGAGAATCTGCTAAAAGAAGTTAGAAACAGTCTTCCACGTACAGCACCTGCTATTAGAGAACTAAGGGTACTGCCATCTGGGTTTCTCCTGGCTTTTGTTATAAAAGGATTTCAAAATGTAGAATATGATATTTTTGATTCTGAGGGAAAATATCTTTATCAAGTAAATATAGATAACCTGAAATCAGCAGTTTGTTTTAAGTTTTTTAATGGGTTTATTGGTGTGATTGAGGAAAAAGAAGATAGAAACATATACACTGAATATAAAATCAATTCTTTAAAAAAAATTTTTTCTAAAAAATAATCTCCAACCCAAATGTCAAATTGTCATCCTCCGTCCCCATTTTTCATAAATTTATGAATTTGATAAGAAAATATGCTCTTAATCCTAAAAGTTAACCTATGAGTTAACTAAGTTAACCTATAGGTTAACTGATGCAAAGATAGGAATAGAGAGGGTTTGGGTGTGTTATTTGCTTGAATATCAAAAATAAGTTAACTCATAGGTTAACTTAACAAAAATTAAAAAAATCAAAAAAATTCCAAAGCCTTATTATTACTTGCTTTTCAAATCTCACTTGCTTTGGCATCATTCTTGCCTATAGTATATTTAAGGTTATCTAAAATTTTAAAAAGGAGGATTTGTTATGAAAAAAATTATTAAACTATCACTTTTGGTTATTTTGTTAAGTTTATTAACAATGTCCATTATTATTCCAGGAAATTTAAAAGCTTATCACCCACCTGAAATATACCCAGGGATGTGGGGGTATGGCCCATATGGTCCTGGTTGTGTTTGCCCAGTTTTCCCACCTACATGTGGGTGTTATATATTTAGGTAATAAGAAAAAAGTGGGAAGAATAATAACATAAAGTTTTTATAAAGAAATAGCTTGAACCTGTATATTACAATTAAGTAATAGTTATTTGAATATAGTATAATATTATTGAAGTTACTGGAGAAATAGGGGAAGTTTTTCCTATAGAAATAATATAGAGAGGAATCATGAAATTAAAGAATTTTTTTATTTTAATTTTGATTTTAAACATTTCACTAAATATTTATGCGGAAAATAAGTTTAAATGTATAGAAACATGGAAGCATGATACAGATATCTATGGGAATATAATGTATTCTATGATTAATCCCAAAGGAGATGTTATAGGATGTTTTTACATGATTGGATTATTAAATATAACTCCTAAAAAAGTTATTAAATTTGCTCCAAGAGGTCAAGGACCAGGTGACCTTATGGATACTCATGGTATGTGTGAATATAAAGATGATTTAGCTATAATTGAATTGTCAAATAAGATTAAAATTTTTGAAATGAAAGATAATAAATATGTTTGGAAAAGAACACAATGGTTAAAAAGAAGTGAATTTTTAACTATTGTTAAATCAGGTGTTTTTGCTGGGAATAAGTGGTTTATAGCAGGTACATTTCTTTTAAACTATTCCAAGAAATATATATATAAAAAAGCTTATCTTAAAGTATTTGATAATAAAGGTAATTTATTGAAATCTCTTATAAAGGAAACAACTTTTAAACCTGATCAATTCCATATCATGGATTATTATGTATTAAAGAACAAAAAAAATGTTTTATTTCTTGCTGAAAATAAGTTAAATGTAAAAGTGATTTCTATAGACAAATTGGAAATAGTTAATGATATTAATCTTTCTACACCAAAATTTTATAAAAAAATGCCTGAAGATTTTTATATATGGAATAAGAATAGTGGAGATATATCTAATATTGTGAAGGATTGGAATATGTGGAAAACATCATATTCAAGGATCATCCATGCTAATATAAGTAAGAACTGGCTTGTTCTTCAAATTAGATGTTTTAAGCCGCAAAACAAGAAATTTGCATTATTGTTTTATAATACTAAATCATTTAAGCTTGAACGGACGATTTTAATAAATGATCGTCTTCTTGGAATAAGAGATGGAAAATACTATTTTTATGCAAATGGTGATCCCAAATATGATGAAGAAGCTGATGAATGCATTATAAAAATCTATTCATTTTGTAAATAATATGAAAAATAGAAATTTATTTTATAATATTAGTATTTTAATTTTAAGTGTTGCAATCATTGTTGTAGTGCTTTTTAAATTTGTACTGAATCATAATGTTGAGAAAGCATTTGATATTAAAAATTATGATCAGATTCATTTGGTAGATTTTAGTGGTAAACAGGTAAATTTTTCTGATATTTTATGTAAGCATAAATCTTTGTATTTTTTGATTTTTGGATTAAACGCTTGTTATTCATGTGTGTCAAAAGGATTGATGGATTTAAAAGATCTTAAAGATTCTGGTAATTTTTGTATTGCCATAGCAGTTCATGATAATATTAATGAGCTTAAAGGGTGGGCAAGACATGAAGATTTTTCTCCATTTTATATGTTATCAAAAAAATATTTTTATAAATCAATTAAGTGTCAATTATTACCAGTTATTGTGAGAATTGATAATAAAATTATAAACAATTATAGATTTATAACTCCTTAAGGATAATATTGTATCGCTAGGGGTCAGATTTT
>JAUWNT010000099.1 GCA_030612495.1 Candidatus Aminicenantota bacterium | reverse complement strand
CAGGCCCTTTATTGCTGCTTTAACAACTTCCGGATGAGATGAAAGGCCAAGGTAATTATTGGAACACATATTAATAAGACTCTTCTTTTCAGCTCCTGCTGGAAATTCAACCTTTATTTCAGAATCCTGAGGAGCACATATTATCCTCTCATCTTTGAATATCCCTGCATTCCTTATATTATTTAATTCATCCTTAAAAATATCCCTCTCTTTTTTATTAAAAGCCATATTTCCTCCTACTCTGACTTTATCTCTTCAACAGTTTTTACTATATTATTTACTGTATTAAATGCTTCTGCAGTGGCTTTTGAATCAGGAATTTGAATATTATATTTTGTTTCAAGGAATCTCTTCAACGAAATCATTGAAAAAGAGTCAACTATTCCACTTGAAATCAAAGGTGTATTAAAATTTATTTCTTTATCATCATCTTCATCTAAATACTCATCTTTTACATAGTCTAAAATTGTTTCTTTAATCTCAGCCATTGTAATCTCCTTTTTTTGAATACATACAATTTATAAATCTAAAGTAATACAACATAAAAGTCAAGATATTCCCAAATTTTTTCAAAAAACACACACATTTAAAATCAAAAAAACCATGGTACATTTTTTGCACATGCAACCATAACTTAATACTAAATTTTACAAATATGTATTCAAAAGCACAATATGTTTATCAAAACACTTTATATATTGATAATACATATATATTGATCAGGAATACAAAGAAAGTTTCTGTATTTGACATTTAATTGCTTAAAAGCTATAATTTTCCTTTGTTATTTTTAAAAAAAATATAATAATGGAAGAAATAATATACCCTGAAGGTGTTAAGAACAACCTTTTTTTTATAATTCGAAAAAACATAAACAAATTTGAATCAGACTTTAATATTGCTGTTTCATTAAGAGGAAATAAGATAATGTTTGATGGAGAAACAGGAAACACAAAGAGATTTAGAAAATATATAGAAGAAATAATTGAAATTTCAAAAGATAATAAAAAACTCAATGAAAATGATATAAAAATCAGCTCAAGTATGGCAAATGAAGGTAAACTTGATTTTATAAAAGAAGAACTGAACAATAAAGTAATAATAAAATTTAAGGGCAAAGAGGTTTATCCAAAAACATTCAATCAAAGAGAGTATATTAAATCAATTTATAAAAATGATCTTGTGTTCAGTATAGGGCCTGCCGGGACTGGTAAAACTTTTCTTGCAATAGCAATGGCTTTGAACTTTCTCTTAAACAAAAGGGTAGAAAGAATTGTATTAACAAGGCCTGTTGTTGAAGCCGGTGAAAAATTGGGTTTCCTACCTGGAGATATCCAGCAGAAAGTTAATCCATATTTTAGACCTTTATATGATGCACTCTACTATTTAATAGGCTTTGAAAAAACATCTGAATTAATTGAAAAGGAAATAATTGAAATCGCTCCACTTGCTTATATGAGAGGAAGGACTATAAATAATGCCTTTATTATACTTGATGAGGGTCAAAATACATTAAACACTCAAATGAAAATGTTTTTAACACGATTTGGTCAAAACTCAAAGGTTGTGGTTACAGCAGATATTTCACAGATCGATTTATCAGATCCAAAGAAATCAGGAGCGTTTAAAGCAATCAAGATACTCAATAACATTAAAGGAATTAAAATAATTTATCTCAATAAAAAAGATGTAGTAAGACATTCTATTGTTCAAAAAATTATTGAAGCTTACGATAAAAATAAAGATGAAATTTAAACTAAAATTTATAAAAGAGTATGAAAACTCAAATAAAAAACCCAGAAAGAAACCATACTTTCTTAAGTTATTAGCAGGCTTTATTTTTGTAATAATAATTTCATACTTTTTATATATTCCTCAAAAAAAATCAATATATGATGATACATTAAAAGTCGGAGATATAATTAAAGAAGATATAATTATAAAAAAATACCTGACAGTTGAGGACAAAGAAAGCACGGAACAAAAGAGAAGAATTGCAATAGAAAACGTTATACCTATATATGAATACAATTCAGAAAATATTGAAAAAACTCAGAGCTTATTAAATGAATGGTTCAAATTTCTAAGAGAATCAAGAAAGAGATATTTTAAAAATAATAAAGAACTCATTAAAATAAGAATTTTAATTGAAAAAAAGTTTGGAATTGAACTTTCAGATAAAGAGATTGTATATATATTAAAATCAAACATATTCAATAAAATCAACCTTTCACAACTTTTTGAATTATTAAAATCAATTGAGAAAACAGGAATCTTAGCATCAAAAGTAGGAGCAAAAAAAAGTAAAAATGGTTCTATTCAAATTGTATCAAAAGAGATGGAGCCTTATTCAATAAAAGCAGATAAGCTCTATGAATTAAAAGATGTAGAATTAGAATTGAACAACTTTCTAAAAAAAAATAAGTTTTCAGATTATGAAACAGAAACTATCACATCAATCATAAAGGCATTTATTGATATAAATGTCTCATATTCATTAAATTTAACAAAACAAGAACAGGAGAAAGCTTCTTCCCAGATAAACCCTGTTCTCATAAAACTAAAGGCAGGTAAAATCATTTTAAGAAAAGGTGATGAAGCTAAGCCAAATGATATAAAAATCATTAGACTTATTTCATATGAAGAAAAAATAAGAGAAAATAAATTATCGAATTTATACCTTATTATTGCAATTTTATTCTTTTTGACCCTTTTTATAAACAAATTTTTTAAAATATGGGAATCCAATGGTTTAAATAAAAACAAACTCTTTACTGTATCAGCAGCAACCTTAACCATTAGTATTATTATATATAGAATTTGTATATTCATTTTTCCTATAATTGCGAAAAACATTCCAATTGAACTCAGTTATGATATTTCATACCTATATTTTGCCATTCCTTTTGGATTCGGTGCATTAATAATTGCATTTATTTTCAATCTCCAGAGTGCAGTAATATTTTCGTTTACAAATTCAATAATTTCAGGAATTATCTGTGAATGGAATTTTAAAATAGTTTTATACGTTCTTTTAAGCAGTCTCGCAATAAGTTATGCGATTGAATTTTATAATAGATTAAAGAGGTCATCTATTTTAAAAGCCAGTTTATTCTGGCTTTTGCCAACAAATATAATTTTTATTGTTATACTCAACTTAACTGAACCAAATATAACCATAATTCAAATATTAATAAATGTGATTATTGTTACATTTTCTGCTATATTTGCTCCTTTACTTGCTTACTTTATAATTCCTCTATGGGAAGTCATTTTTAAATTATTAACTGAGTTGAAACTAATTGAATTAAACAATTTAAACCTTCCGATTTTTAGAGAAATGCTTGAAAAAGCCCCAGGCACTTACCATCATTCTCAGATGGTTTCTTCCCTATCTGAAACTGCAGCTCAAGAACTTGGTTTATCTCCACTTCTATTAACTGCAATGGCCCTTTATCATGATATTGGGAAAATCAATAACCCACAAATCTTTACAGAAAATCACACAATTTATAAAAACCCACATGAAGAACTCTCCCCGCGTGAAAGCGCAAAAATGATAATTGCCCATATTTCAGAAGGAATTGATACTGCTAATAAGCTAAAAATTCCTAAAATAGTTGCAAGTGCTATAGCTCAACATCATGGCACAAAATTAGTCAAATTTTTCTACGAAAAAGCCCGTAAAATGTCAAATATAGATACTGATGAATTTGACGATAGATTCTTTCGATATTCAGGGGAAAAGCCTCAGAATATAGAAAACGCGATAATTATGCTTGCAGACCAGGTGGAAGCAGCCTCAAAAAGTCTTGGCTCTCCTACTGAAGAGGAATTAAAAAATGTAATACAATCAATAATCAGCTCAAATATAGAAGAGAATCAATTTGATGAGTGTGAGGGCTTAACTTTTAAAGCTTTAAATATAATTGCAAATAGCTTTCAAAAAAAACTTTCATCTATTTATCATATGAGGGTTTCATACCCGGGTTTTGATTTTAAAGAACAAAATACAAATGATAAAAATAATAGATGATATTTATAAGATAAATAAAAAATACTATATATCCAAGCTAAAGCATATATACAAAGAATTAAAATTAAAAGGCACTATTGTAATTAAATTAGGGTCTAAAGCTGAATCAAAAGATTTGAATTTCAAATATCTAAAAAAAGATTTCCCCACTGATGTATTAAGCTTTCCATTTAATGAAAAACTCTCAAAAGAATATTACATTGGAGATATATTTATATGTTATCCCATAGCTGAGGAACAAGCTGAAGATAATAACATTTCCTTAAAAAAAGAGTTGCTCTATCTGATGATTCATGGAATACTTCACCTTTCAGGATATGACCATGAAAAAGACAATGGTGAAATGTTAGAACTTCAGGACCAATTGTCAAAAAAAATTATACCTTGAAAACGAATATAAAAAATCAGCTTGCTTTTCTTATTTCATAGATCATTCTTGAGATCAATGTATCCCATATATAGTTCTTAGGAGAATTTAATTGAGTAAAATCAGGTGAATAGCTCTCCCATAACCTGTGATTTCTCTCCAGCTGAAAAATCATTGCATTTTCCATTTTCATTAAAATCTCTTTTGCAATATCTGTATAACCATAATCAATCAAACCCTTAAAAATAGGATAAACCCATGTAATCCATACAGGGCCATTCCATCTACAGCAACCAAGAACCTGAGCATCATAATAAGGATCAGCAGCTGAAAGAGTTGGAATACCAAATTTTCTCCAGAATTCATCAGGGTTTTTTAAATGCTTTATAAGCTCTTTTGTCTGTTTCCTGTCTGCAACCCCAGCCCATATTGGAAGAAAACCTATGATCTCTTTTCTTTTTAATGAAACATTGTCAGGAGTTTTAAAATTCATTGTATCTGTATGAACATGATAATAAAATCCAGTATCTTTGTCCCACATATATTTATTTATCAAATCACTCAATCTCTTAATTCTATTTTCCCATTCATTTACCTCTTTTTTTAATTTTAATATTCCTGCCATCTCTTTTAATGATGCCATCTCCTTTACAACCATACAACTAAGGTCAAGTGCTTCAAGTTGATTCAGAGTTTCAGGTTTTTCCCCTAACAGGTCAAAAACAGCATTCAAATAATCTCTTACACATTCCAGCAAAGTATGCCCACCCCACTCCAGCAATCCGTTTTTATTCTTATCGCGAGTTTTAAAAAGATAATTCACAAACCTTTTTCCAGAGCTATACGAATCTTTTAAATACTCTTTTAACTCTCTTTTACTCATATAACCTGATTTTACGGCTATCTTATATACTTCAAGATTTGTCCACGAATAGAAAGGAGCTGATGTGGTTTTCTCTTTATTTGCTGGAAATGTTCTTGTAAAATATGCACCAACCCTGTATGGAATATAACCATCTTGTTCCTGGACAGCTATAAAATTTCTCTGTGAATTAGATGCAAGTTCAGGATCAAACAAAGCTAAACTTTGCATGGATAGGCTTTCATGAAAAACCTGGCCTTCATGTCCCCACCCCCATGTAGGTTCCCTTGAAAACACATAGTATGGAAAGGGAAACTGCCCTGCTGCTGGTAAAAATTGCTGCCTTACAAGATACAATCCCGCATAAAAAAGTAATTTTTCCTGTTTGTTTTTGAACTTCAATGCTGGTATCTTCTTTAACTTTTCCCTATTAAATGCATATATTTTATCAAAAGAGATATCAATTACTTTATCAGAAATTTCATCCAATTTTTTTTCATCTCCCTGCTGAACAGTTACTTTTGAAAATTTTAAAATACCATTTTTCTTATATAAATCAAATAAAAGCACTACTTCAGATAACTCACCCTGAATTGAACCATTCAAGTATTCATATCTTGAGAACATCTTATCCTTTTTCACTTTATTATAATCAGGGTATCCTGCCCATGAATAGATCCTTTTTTTAAAACTAAATCTTGAATACCTCTTTTCTTTAAAACCTTTTAATTCTTTTTGTTGAAAATAAACACCCTTTGAAGGTTCTTTATATGAAATAGTAATGTTTTTTTCTGGATTTATATTATTAACAATTACTTTCTGATATGTATTTCCATACATAATATAAAGCATAAAATCTTCTTTTGTTTCATTTCTATAATCAATTTCAAATATAGCTGTACTTGATGTATAAAGAGCAAACCTTAAGATTATCTTTAAACCAACAAATGGTTCTGCTTCCAAAACAAAAGAATCCGGATAAGAAAGAGTGATCACTGGCTTTTTATAAAAATCATTTATACTATAAACAAACATGCTCCCCAATTTAAAAGCAAAATTTATCTCTCCAGAGCTTTCATTTATTAGCTTTAACGGAGAATTGTTGTCATAATATACAAGATGATAGCCTTCATCCACAAAATAACTACTCCTTTCAAATGGTGCAATATAAGATGTAAATAAGGGTGATGAAGCATTACATTTTAAATTCTCCATTGAATATGCTGATGTAAACAAAATGACCATTAAAAAAATTATAATAAAAACTCTATTTCTCATATCAACTCCTTTGATATATTTTAGATAACTCCAAATATTTTTTCAAATAAAAAAAGTGATATTATAAATTAACATCAATTATATTTTAATCTAAAATCTGATATAATATTTTTATGGAGGCGAAATGAGAGAAGAAAAACGTATACAAACAAGAATAAAATTTAATCTATTGGTCTGGAGTTTAATATTATTAATTCCTGTTTTTTCTTATTCCAAATCTTTAAAAAAAATAGACTCAAAAGAAATGAAAAAAGAGGTAATAAAAAAAATGAAAATAAAAAAAGAGCATTTTGGAAAAACAAATGATGGGGAGAATGTTGACCTATTCTATCTAACCAATAAGAATGGAATTGTCGTAAAAATCACAAATTATGGAGGCATAATAACATCTGTAATGGTTCCCGATAAAAATGGAAAATTTGATGACATTGTTTTAGGTTTTAATACTCTTGATAAATATCTGAAAGGTCACCCCTATTTTGGAGCTATAATTGGTCGTTATGCAAACAGGATTTCAAAGGCAAAGTTCTTTTTAAATGGGAATGAATACAAACTTGCAGCTAATAATGGTGAAAACCATTTACATGGTGGTATAAAAGGATTTGATAAGGTTTTATGGAAAGCAGAAGAGATAAACAAAAATGATGAAATATGTTTAAAATTAAGTTATTTAAGTAAACATGGAGAAGAGGGTTATCCAGGCAATCTATCAGTTTATGTTATCTATTCTTTAACAAATAATAACGAATTAAAAATAGATTATGAAGCTGAAACTGACAGAGCAACTCCAATTAATCTTACAAATCATAGCTATTTTAATCTAAAAGGAGCAGGTAAATCAGATATTTTAAGTCATGTTCTAACTATTCATGCTGATAAATATACACCTGTTGATAAAGGCCTTATTCCAACAGGCGAATTAAAAAAAGTAAAAGGAACTCCAATGGATTTTTTAAAACCTTATGCTATTGGTTTAAGAATAAAAAAAGTAAATGGAGGATATGATCATAATTTTGTTTTGAACCATAAAAAAAGGATTTTAAGTCCTGCAGCCAGAGTTTATGAACCTGAAACAGGTCGCGTAATTGAAATATTAACAACCCAGCCTGGAATTCAATTCTATTCAGGTAATTTCCTGGATGGGACAATAAAAGGAAAGAATGCAAAACAATACAATAAACATTATGGATTCTGTCTTGAAACTCAACATTTCCCTGATTCACCTAATCACACGAATTTTCCTTCAACAATTCTGAAACCAGG
>JAUWNT010000062.1 GCA_030612495.1 Candidatus Aminicenantota bacterium | reverse complement strand
CCAAATGACCTTAGCCATCAATTACGGGATCACACACCTGCTCTCAAATACAATATTAAATCTTCATGAAATTGAATGCAAATAAAAATTTTATTTTTCAGAGTTTTAGACTTGACTTTAAAGGGAATAACTGTCCCCTTTATTCCTTTATTCCCCTATAGACATAATTAAAAGATTTAATTATAGCTTGAAAGTGCTATTGCAGTCTATACAGATATAATCTTCCTTTTTTCTTTTTTTTATTTTTTTCCCTCTACCCTTTTCTTTTTTGTTTAGGATTGTAGTAGATATTATTATTAAAATAATTATTACTGCTGGGAAATATAAGTAAGAAGAGATTACAAAAATAAAATAACTTCCGATTAGAATTAAAGCAGATAGCATTATAACTAAAAATGTATGATCCTTTTTATATGAATTTTCGTCTTCAAACGGTAAAATGTTATTTGAACCGCAAAAAGGACAATGTTTTTCTCTGTTTTCCATATTCAATTATACAAATTCTTTATATTAGCTTTTATCTGGGATTAATATTCTTCTGTTTAAGACTGGTAAATATTCTGAAAAAATTCCCTTTGTTTCTGTATTTTCAATTTCCTTTTTAAAAATTCGTATTTTAGAATCAAGTAAATCAACAATGTGAAGGCAGAGTGCTTCACAGGTTTTTGGGATTTCCGGGGAACCGAATTCTTTTTCACCATGGTGAGAAATGATCAAATGCTGGATTTTAGTACTTAAATCTTCAGGAAAGTTACTGATTTTATTTGTTAATTCGATAAAAATATCATTACCAAGTACTATATGCCCAATCAGACCTCCTTTTAATGTTGTATTAACTGAAGGTTCTATGTCAAATTCGGAGATTTTACCAATATCATGAAACATTGCTCCAATTAGAAGGGTCTCCTTATCAAGTGAATAATACTCTGCAATAGGGATTAATAATTTTATAATAGAGTAAGTATGCTCTAAAAGTCCTCCTTTATAAGCATGATGTATTTTTTGAGCTCCATAATGTTTTTCAAATTGATTCTTAAATTTTTTTATAAATAGATCTGTTAAAGCAATAAGACATTCATTTTTTAAGTTCAATTTTACAATTTTTATCATTTCATCAAATAATTTTTCTGTATCAAAAGAGGCTTGCTCAACAAAATCTTCTGGGTTGAAATTTTTATCATCTTGAGAAACAGGGATTATTTTTTCGATTTTTACATCTTTCTTGTTATTATATTCATTCACATAACCATTTATTTTGTAAATTTCTCCTGTATTGATCAATTTGTAAAAATATTCAACATTATTCCATATTTTTGCTTGAATTTTTCCACTTTTATCCATAAGAGTTAAGGTTAAAAATGGCTCGCCATTTTTTTTTATACGCCTATTAATATTCTCGATTTTGAAATATCCATTTATTTTTCTATCTATTTCAAAGTCCTTTATTAGTATTTTTTCTTGAAAATCCATTTTTTACTCCTTTTGAAAAATATTTTCGATTTTATAAGATGATTTGATTTCCTCTAACCACCCTGACAATTTCTTTTCTGTTTTGATCTTACGCAGGTGTTTTTCAATTAATGAAGTCATTTCAATTAAAGAATTTGATTTTAAATTCAATTCTTTTTGTAATGAGAGATAATCTTCATAATAAAAGCTTTTAATCTCATTAAAACTTATTTTTATGTTCATTTGAAATTTTTCTTTTAATACTTTTTCATATAAGACCCTTTCTTTAATAAAATCTTTGAAATCTTTCCAATTCATATCATATTTTTTTAATAGTTTTATAAGTTGATTTAAAGAACCTTGTTTTTTTATTATAGGAGTTTGCACTTCTTCGTAATTCTCCTCTGTGAGTATAAAGTCATTTTTGTATTCTAAATATATAACCTTGTAATTAATTAGCTTCTGTAGAATTCTATTATAAAATGCTTTTGAGGATTCTTCCTTTTTTTTAAATACTGGGAACAGATAAATCGATTTATCAATATCAGTTATGGTTATTATCTCATTATTTACAACAGCTGCTATTTTATCTATTATTATTGTGCTGGGTTGCAATAAAACAAGCAAATATATTAATATTTTAGAAAACATTTCCAATTCCTATTTGAATTATAAAATTTTGTTCTGGTTTCCCTCCTAAATTCCATGCAAAGTCTATTCTTAAAGGGCCAAGAGAAGTTTTATATTTTATTCCAAGCCCAATACATTTTTTAAGATGTTCTAAAGAGAAATCACTGGATTTTGGGAAAACATCACCAATATCTAAAAACACAGAATAATATAGATTGTTCACTGGAATTATTAGTAATGGAAGTGTGGCTTCCATGTTGAACATTATTATGGAATTCCCACCTGTGGGTTCTAAAGTCTCTGGATCAATTGGACCTAATCTGTCATTTTTAGTTCCCCTATAAGTATGAATACCACCAGCAAAAAATCTTTCTGTTATAGGCATATCTCCTGAAGCAAATCCATTTCTAATGGAGAAAGTGAATGTTCCTTTATTGAATAATAAAAAGTTGTTTTGAAAACTCCAGAAGAATTTGAAAAAGGAAATATCTGTCTTAAATATGGGGAATCCAATTTTAATATTGGATGAGAAAAAATCACCTTTAGTTGGGTTAAATGGGTCATCTCTGTTTTCAATTACGTATGAGAGAGATAATGCAGTAGTGTCAAAAGGTTCATATATCCTGTCTAATCCTTGTTCTTGTATTTTAAGGTCTGTTAGTTTTGTTCTGTACCAGCTTAATGAGGTTAGAATATATGAATTAGAGGTAAGCTCTTTTATTATTGTTTCTCCTATTCCTGCTCTATCAAATTTATAACTTGGGTAGATTTCATATTCTTTCCATATTTTAAATGAAGAATTGAGTCTTGTTTTAAAGAAGTATGGGGTATCGTAAGACAAGAGCCCTCTTTGTTCATGAAAACCAAGTTGAAAGATTGAGGAAACTGATGAGTATGATTTGAAAATATTCTTTTTTTGGTATTCAAATGTACATCTTACACCTGTTCTTTCCTCCCATCCAAATCCAAATCCGTAAGACTTACTTTTGTCTGGAGTTACTTTTAATAATATGTTTATAATATCAGGTTCTTCTTTTATTTTGACAATATTTATTTCATTGAATATTGAACTGTTTTCTATTTCATTTTCGAATGAGGCTATTTTATTTTTATTGAAAAACGAATTTTTTTTAATAGGGAAGAGCTTTTTTAATAGTTTAGCTTGATCGTTCGAAGCTTCAATTATAATCAGGTCACCCATTTTAAAAGATTTTCCTTCACGTATTGTAATTAGAACTAATTTATTCTCTCCAGAAGAGATTTTAGCGTCAATTGCAACATCAATAAATCCAAATGAGTAGTAAAAATCCTTCAGTCTTATTATATCCTCATTTAGTTTTTGTTGAACAAAAGGGCCATTTTTTTTTGCTTTAAGAATAGATAAAAGTTCATTGGAATTAAAGTATTTGTTTCCTTCAAACAAAATGGAATCGACAGTAACCCTTTCCCCTTCGGATATTGTAAAATTAATATTAGCTTTTTTTTTGAGATATTCTGGCTTCATGGTTATTCTTGTTTGTGGAAATCCTCTATAATAATATAGTAATTTTAGCAATTCCAGATCAATTTGGAGAGAGTCAGGTCGAATCCAGAAGAATTTATCAAAAAATAACTTATCACTTCTTATGACTTTTCTTAATTCGGTTGTTGAAATTGATTTGTTACCTTTAAATCCCATTTTCCCAAGAGAATATTTATTTTTTTTATCAATGAAAAAGGTTATAAGTTTTGTTGAGTTTTTTATTTCTATTTTGGAGTCTACTTTAGCGTTTAAAAAACCTCTTTTTTTTAAAAAAATTAAAATTCTTGCTTGACTTTCTTTTTCAGCCCAGTTTTCAAACACTTCTTTCTCCCAGATTGAAGATATTAGTTTCATCTTGTCTTTCATACCTTTGAATCTGAAGCTGTATTTATAACCTGTATGAATATCAATATTTAAATTCACAAGCGATTTAGAAACATTAAGAAATTCTTCATTGAATTTTATTTCTGGAAAGTAATATTTTTTTTTCTTTAATATATTTTTTATTTTCTCCATTTTTTTTTGAAATATATATGGGATGTATTCATTCATATTAATATATTCCATCATTTCATTGTAAATTTTTTTGTTATTAATTTTTAAATTGATTTTGTTTATTTTTGTTATTTTCCCTTTTTTAATGAAGAAAGTTATATTAATAAATGATTTAACTTTATTTTTCTTAGTCTTATATTTAATTTCTGGATTAAAGTATCCTCTTGATATTAAAAAATTTTTTATTTCGCTTAATGCTTTCTTAATGTTACTGTTTTCAAAGTATGTATCTTTTCTAATAGAAAAGATAGCTTTCAAAATATCTTTTTTGCTGAAACTGCTGTTATTTTGAATTGAGATGTTTTTAATTTTAAATTTTTTTGTTAAGATAAAATAGAGGTTTAATTTTTTTTCAGGTAATTTTTCTACTTTTACTTCAATATTTGAAAAACAGCCTATTTTATAAAGGTTTTGCATACTCTTTTTTATTTTCTTGTAGCTGAAAAGATCACCCTTTTTACAAGTTATTAGAAAATTATAGTTTTGAGTTTGTTCAATTTCCATGTTATCGTTTAATTTAAAGGAGATTTTATTGATTGTAAAGTTTTGAAAAGTTAAGCTGAATAAGGGGTAGAAAAACATAAGTAATAAAAGAATTGTTTTACTTAATCTTATTTTCATTTTTATAAGTTTATTTTTCTTACCCTAATATCAATACTGAATCTTCCTTCTTCATTTCTCATTCCTATCAATGAAATTGAAGGAGATATTTGGTATTGTAAATAAATAACATCTTTTTTTACTTCTTCCTGTTTTGAGCTTGAAATATTTATTGAATATACAACAAATAGTTTGTTTGATATTGATTTACCTACAATTAACCTTGATGTACCTTCAAATGAAGACCCTGTTATAGTAGGATTGATTTTTAAGAGATCAATTCCTAAAATTTTTTTTGCACTCTTTTGAATACGTTCATTCAATTTAGCGGTTATCAAAGTTGTAGTCCCGGCTTGAGAGCTTAAAGTCCCTACATGAGAGCTCAGCTCTGTTGATGTTGGTCTTTTAAATAGTTCACCTAATGAGATAAGTGTAAGAATATCTTGAGTGGGAAGTGGAGGAGATGATTGCAATTCAGGTTTAAGATGTGTTGATGAGCCGTGAACATTCAATTTAATTCTAAAATCTTTAATAAATGCTTCGGATTCCACTCTTATTATTGGGTCAATAAAAAGTTCATTATTAAATGTAGCCTTGGCTTTTATCAGGTTAAATTTTTTATCAGAAAAATATATTTCACCATCTCTGCTTTCAATTAAACCTGTTAATATTGGAAATTCATTAGTTCCTTTTAACTTAAGGTTGAATTTGCATTTAATTTTTCCGATTGAATTGATCATCCACATATTATCTTTTGCAACTAATTTCAGATCAAATTCTAACATTTTCATAATTTTTGATTCAGTTGGAGATAAATTTGGATCAGTATAGAAAGAGATGGGTTCATCTATCTCTCTTTTCCATATACCTGACAAAAAATCAAGATTCCCTTGAAGGAGTAACTTATTGTTATCATATTTTATGGTTAGATCTGCGTTTAGATTGGTTGTAGTTCCATTCATTGGATATAGAGTCATTTTTCTGCCTGAAATATTTAATATGATGTTTTTTAATTTGTTGTTTTTTAATATTACATATCCATTACATTCAACTTTCCCCTTTCCCATTTCTCCATGAAGAGACTGAAGAGTGAAATTTGAGGTATTATTAAAGCTAATAAAAGCCTTAAAATTGTTCAAAGCATGAGAAAATTTTGGGATTGATAGGGTTTTGCCTTTAAGATTTGCAATTCCTCTTATATCTACTTGTCCATTATTATCACTGAAAATCTGTCCATTCAAATTCATTTCCCCATTATTATCTTTCCATGGGATTAAAAGATTAATATCTGATAGGTTTAAATTGAATTTACCAGTATATTTATCATTCTTCTGATTTAATTCAATATCAAATTGAGATATATTTTTTTTATTTATAATATTTCCTTTTGATTCAATCTTGAAATCTGCAAAGTCTGTAAAAAGATTTGCTTCTCCTTTTATATTGAAACTTTTATCTTTATAAAAATACATATTATTTAGTTTATATTTAATCTTAATAGGCTCTTTAAAAAACTCTCCTTCTCCTTCAAAAAATATTTCTCCTTTTCCATAAAAACTTTTTTCAATTTTGCTTATATTTAAATTTTTAATTTCACCCTTTATTTTGAATTTTCTTTTTATAAAATCAATAAATACGTCAGTTTCTCCCTTTCCATCTTTTAAATGATATTTTAGGTTTTTTAATTGAATGTAATTCAAATTTGACGTGAAATTTGCATAAGTTTTTATAAATTCTTGATTTAAAAATAGAAGTTTTTTACTTTCAAATTTCCCTTTTACAATAGGAAGTAAATCTCTCTTTTTTATACTATATATAGCATTTCCTTTAATATTACCTTTTATTGGAACTTCAATTGATAAAATTTTGAATATTTTTTTTGATTCTCCTTCGATTTCTTTAAAGTCTATGCTTGTCTTTTTTTTGTGGATTAAAAGTTCTGATTTTAATTTTAATTTAGAGTCATTGATAAGGAAAGTCCCACGAACTGAATCTTTTTTGTTTTCTATATACCCTTTTAAAGAATTGATCTTTTGATTGCTTGAATAAAAATCATTAAAATTCATATTAACATTATAAGAATATTTTTTTCCTATTTTGTTATATACCAGATCTAATTTTCCATCTCCTTTTCTTAGGTTCCATGTGTCTAAATTAACATTTATAAAAAATTTTGAATATTTATGTAAATTGCCCATTTCATCTATTTTTGATTTAGCATGAATTGAGAGTTGCTTTTTGGGAGGCGTTACTTGTCCATTGATTGAGAGTTCTCCAAATTCCGAAGAAATTTTATCTGAATAAAATTTTATTGTTTTAAGTTTTGAATCAAATGTGATCTTAAGTTCACCTTTTAAATTAAAATCATTGGTTTTGTTTTTTGAATTTTTAAAATTTACTTTTCCAGATATATTCCCTTTTTCAATCAGGATATCGCCTTTTTCAATAATACCCCCCAAAGGTACATCATCATAAATTTTTATCATTTTAGCCAATTTTTTTCCTGCAATATTTTCAATAAATAATTTGGTCCTTTTTGTTGTTGAATCTACTTTTAAGTTTGTTCTTAAGAAATTCGAAATAAAAAATGAATTTATTTTTACATTTTTATTTATATTATCCCACTTAAGGTCTCCTTTTAAGTCAGTGAATTGCTCTCCTTCTGAATTGAAAATCGGTGAACTGAATTTACCATGAACAGACAATGTTCCCTCTTTAGTTTTTGATATATTAGCATTTCCATATACGAAACCATTAACAGCTAATTTTTTTAAGAGAGGATATAAAATGTTTTCTGGATTACCCAGGATATTGGTGTTTATAAAAATTCTTTTATCCTTGAAAATTTTTCCATTGGCTTTAATCTTAAGGTCTTTTGTGTTCCATGAGAATTTATTTATTTTTACACTGTCTTCTTCTTGTTTAATTTCACCTATAAGATCACCTTCCACTGTCACTTTTTTTTTACTTATTGGAAAAATGATTTTTAGATGTGGAGATTTAATAATGTATAATATGTTGTTTGAAATATAAACTGATTTTAAACTAAATTTCAATAAAGTTATAGATAATTTTGAAGAATTGTATATTAATTCCCCATTTTTAATGTTTATTTTATTGATCTTTACAGAAGATTTAGATGTGCCATTTTTTCTAAATAGATTGGGGTTAAAAACCATTTTTGGTTCAGTTATGTCTATATTTATCTTTTTAGTTTTAGAAAAAATCGATAAAAAAGGGATGTTTAGATCTATGCTTTTAAAAGATAGAATGTTTTTATTTTTCATTGGGAAATTTTTAATATCTTTTATATTTAAGCCAAGAGGAGATAAAGATAATTTTAGATTTGAGAACTTGATCTTTGATGGTAAGCTGTTGTTTATTTTGTTATAAATGTATAATTTTAATCCGTAATAACTACCTGTAAGGAATATAAGTGTAAAAAAAAACAGATGGAAATTTTTATTCTTTTTTTCATTCTTTTATTTTTCAACTTTTTCCCAATCTTTTAAAAATTTTTCCATTCCTATATCAGTCAAAGGATGGTTTAATAACTTAGATAAGGTTGAAAACGGGACTGTTGCAATATCTGCTCCCATTAATGCAGACTGTACAAAGTGCAAAGGATGTCTTACTGATGCTACAATGATTTCAGTTTCAATTGAGTAGTTGTCGAAAATTTGAATTATTTCTTGCACTAATCCCATTCCGTCTCCTGAAATGTCATCTATTCGCCCTACAAATGGGGAAACATAGGATGCCCCGGCTTTGGCAGCGAGTAAAGCCTGAGAAGAAGAAAATATTAAAGTAGTGTTTGTTTTTATATTTAGATCTGATAATTTTTTAATAACTTTAAGGCCTTCCATATTTATAGGTACTTTTATTACTACATTTTCTGAAATTTTGGCATATGTTTTTGCCTGTTCAATCATTTCCTCAAAGTTTTTTGCTGTTACTTCAACAGAGACCGGGCCAGGTACAATTGATGTGATTTCTTTTATTAAAGGTAAAAATCCCTGGTTTTCTCTTGAAATCAAAGAGGGATTTGTTGTAACACCATTAACTATTCCATATTCAACTCCCTTTTTAATCTCTTCAATATTTGCAGTGTCAAGGAAGATTTTCATAAGTACCTCCGATTTATTATTATATCAGAATCAAATGCATAAATAAAGAGTTTTAATAAATCTGAAAAATATATTATACTTAAATTTTATTTTGCGTAAATTAATTTAAAATGAATATTTCTAAATATATTTCAATTTTGTTATTCTTTTCTTTATCATTATTTTCAGAAAGTTTAGATGATTTCCAACTTTTCAAAAAGGATGAAGTGATTTTATTAAATAAGGGATTTATTCTAAAAAAAAAAGATGTTAAAAAATCTACATGGCCTGAAGTCTGTGTTTTAACTTTTATTAAAGCAACTCCAAAACAAAGTATTGCTGTTTTTTTTGCTTATCATGAACATAAAAATTTTATACCAAAGCTTTTGATCTCAAAACCTGTCAAATATATCTCTCCTACAGATATTCATATCTATTTTGAAATGAATATTCCATGGCCTTTGTCAAACAGCCATTTTATAACAGGAAACCGTTTGAAAAAGCTTAGAAACGGAGGTTATAGAGTTAGGTGGTATTTCGTGAGATCTGATTCAGCAAAGGATAGTTATGGAGGTGTATTTTTTCTTGCATATAAAAATAAAACTCTTTTAGTGTATCGAAATTTCACACATCCAAAATCTGTTTTAGCTGGTCTTTTTAAGGGTAAAATGTTAAAGAGTGTAAAAAAGACAGTTAGAGCTATTGTTTCACATATAGAAGATGTAACATCTAATAAAAAGGATTTATTAAAAAAGCATATAGCCAATTTAGAAAAAGCTCTGAATGGAGAGTATGTTTATAAAAATTTAATAAGAGGGCAATAATGAAGAAAATTTTACTGATTATGTTTTTTATTGTGTTAATATTTCCAGCTTTTGGGAAGAACTATTTTATTATAGGTTTGGAGCAGGGAGAAGGAGAATTAATATATCCACGGAAGATTATGCAAGGACCTTATGGAAATATCTATATTTATGACCAGAGAGATGCGTTTATAAAAGTATATTCTTCAGAGGGAAAGTATTTAAGGAGAATAGGTGGTAAGGGCCAGGGACCTGGTGAGATTCAGAGGCCTGATGCTGCTTCGTTTGGATTTACTATTGATAAGAAATTACTATTTTTTACTGAATTTTTTAGAGGTCATAGATGGATAACCTTTATGGAATTGAATGGGAAATTTAAGAGGGTTTTAAAATTAGAGATGAACAAAGAGTATGGAATATTGCAGGCATTTTCTTTAAAAGATGGGGGATTTCTTGCTGAAGTTTTTTTTATGGATGTTCCTGAGAAAAAAAGGGATTATTTTGTATATTACGAACCAATAGCTCTTGTTAAAATTGATTCAAGAGGAAGAATAATTAAAAAAATTGTAGAAATGAACATTATGAGTAGAATTTCAAAGATAGGTGATGGGGGTGCTGCGGGTATACCTTTTACTCCTATTTTTGAATGGCTTCCTTTAAATGATAAAAGCATTGTTTTTACAGATGGATTGAGTAAAAATTTAAGGGTTTATAACCATAAAGGAGAATTAATAAGAGAAATTAAGACTCCTCTTTCTGTGCCTGAAATGGTGACAAAAGATGACCTTGATAAATGGAGAGAAAGGAGAAGAGAATCTTTTAGACACAGGAATACTGCATGGTATAAGCGCTTTGGAAATGTAATTGAAAAGTATAAAAAATCATTTTATAAACATAAACCCAATATTAGTGATATGTGTGTAACTCCTGAATCAAACATATTGCTTGCTGGCTTAAGGGATTCTGAAAAAGAAAGGAAAAAATATTTTCTTATAGACCAGAAAGGTAAAACACTTATTGAATTTAAAACAAGGGTTTATGAAATAAAAATCTCAAATAATTTTGTTTTTTTTAAACTCATGGATGAGGATGAAAATGTATTAGTATGTTGTATGAAACGGCAGGGAACTGAAAAAGAGGATTTGATTAAATTAGCAAAACAATTCAAATAATTTTTGTTATTTCAAAAAATAAAATGCTAGAATAAAAAAATGATAAAAAACCAGAAAAAAGCTTATGCTTTTGCATTAATATCAATTCTTTTTTGGTCAACATCAGCTTCTGCTTTTAAAATATCATTAAAGTATACCGATGAAGTGACATTACTTCTTATTTCTTCGTTTATTTCATCATTATGTTTTCTTATAATTTTAATTTTTAAAAATAAACTTAATGAAATAAAAGCAGTAACTAAAAAAAATCTTTTTAAGTCTATTTGCTTAGGTTTTTTTAATCCTTTTTTTTATTATATTATTTTATTTAAAGCTTATTCTCTTTTACCTGCTCAACAGGCCCAACCAATAAATATGACATGGGGAATTATTATTGCTATTTTATCAATACCATTCTTAAAACAAAAACTCTCTATATGGGACGTTGTTGCTCTTCTTACAAGTTTTTTTGGAGTTGTAGTTATTGCTACAAAAGGCAATTTGTCAAATTTCGCAATTTCCAATATTTCTGGTGTAGTTCTTGCAGTGATCAGCTCTTTTATATGGGCTGTATACTGGTTATTAAATACTAAGGATAAACTGGATCCAGTTTTAAGACTTTTTTATAATTTTACTTTTGGTTTTATTTTTACTTTAGTTTACTATTTAATTTGTTACAAGGTTACTATACCTCATGTTTATGGAGTTTTAGGAGGAGTTTATATTGGTCTTTTTGAAATGGGAATCACATTTTATTTCTGGATTTTAGCAATGAAATACACTAATGCAACTGTTAAAATAAGTATTCTTGTATATATTGCACCTTTTATATCATTAATTTTCATTTATTTTTTTGTTGGGGAAAAAATTCTATTTTCATCTGTTCTTGGATTGATTTTTATTGTTTCAGGAATTTTAATACAACTGTATAAAAAAAGAGATTCTAAAAAATAAAAGGGGGCTATAGCTGTAAACTTGTAAACTTTTAGATGCTTCGATGTGCGATACTCTACATTCAACTATTCAACCATTAGTCCATTCAACCAATCAACTATTAGTCCAAATAAAAAATAGGGTAAATTGCCATATACCGCTACATTTTTCTTGACAATAATTCTTTTTATTGTTAAGGTATGACCGATAAAAAAGGTCAAATGACCATAAAAATAGGTTGTTTGGTTGGTTTAATTAGAAGGAGATAGAAAATGTTAGAACCTTTATTACAGTCTGAGATAAAAGAGAAGATACTTTTATATCTTTATGCTAATGGAGAATCATATGCCAGGGAAATTTCTAAAATATTTAATTTTAATTTAAGTACAGTTCAAAACCAATTATTAAATTTAGAACAAGGCGGGGTACTCTATAGTAAGCTCAAAGGTAAAGTTAGGTTATTTGGATTGAATCCGAGATATCCTTTCAAAAAAGAAATAGAAGCACTTCTTGAGAAAGTATTGCGTTTTATTCCTGAAGAAGAAAGGGCCAAATTTTATAATCGGAGACTAAGACCAAGACATAGTAGGAAACCCATTTAAAATGAAAATCAAAGGTATTACGCTTAGAGACTTGGCTATATATGTTTCTGATTATTTAAGAAAGAATGGCATTAATACTGTTTTATCTGGGGGAGCTTGCGTTGCAATCTATACTAAGAATAAATATATCTCATATGATTTAGATTTTGTTATGGAGTCATTCTCTATAAGAAAGAGTATTAACTCTATTTTAGAAAAAATCGGTTTTATAGAGCATGGAAGATATTTTGTTCA
>JAUWNT010000189.1 GCA_030612495.1 Candidatus Aminicenantota bacterium | reverse complement strand
AGTTAAACCAAAGATACTTTCGCTGAATTCAGGGAATTCCATAAGCTCGCCCACTTCATTGGAACCTTTCCTCACCAGGCTTTCATTTCTACCGTAGAAAAAAGCACTGCCATGATAATCATTGGTTCCGGATTTGGTGATAACATTTACACCACCACCAGTAAACATACCCTGGCGAACATCATATGGAGCCAAGACAATTTGGAATTCCTGGATCGCATCAAGACTGATTGGAGTAACCATAGTTTGACCACCCGGTGTTCCACTGTTTCCCAGTCCGAACAGGTCATTGTTCTGTGCGCCGTCAATCTGGATATTGTTATAACGGGGACTCCGGCCGGCAGCAGAAAAGGAGCCAGAATCTTCACCACTGGAAAATTGGGGAGCAAGACGGGTAAAACTACTCAAGTCACGGGAAATTGAGGGTAAATTCTCAATTGCTTCCTGTGTCACGTTCTGAGATGCACCTGTTCGAGAGGGATTTATAATTGGGGTAGATGCAGTAACAACAATTTCTTTAGCTTGAATGGTTTCCAGATACATCATAAACTTGAGATCCTTTTTTTCACCAAGTTTTACTGTAACATTTTTCTTTTCTTCTGTTGTGAAACTTTCCAAAAGCGAAGTAACTGTATAAGGACCACCAACTTTAACAGAGGCGATAAAAAAGCGCCCATTAGATCTTGTAACTGCTGTAAATAGCGTTCCAGTAGGAATATGCAAAGCTGTGATTGTTGCCCCAGGCAAAGGAGCACCTTCATTATCAACAACAATTCCAGTTATAGCCCCAGTTGTTGCACTCTGGGCAAAGACTGCTGCAGGTAAAATCAAACAAAACATTAATGTAATGAAAAAAAATTTTTTCATTCAGTTCACCTTCCTTTTTAAAATTTTTTATTCTTATAAATTAAATATTTATACATAATAATTATTAATTTTCAATAAATTTTCGATAAAGAAATTATATAATAAAAAAAAAAGTTTTACTATAAAAATATATTATTTTATTTAAAAAAAAATTTATTTTTTTTATTAACATTTTCTATTCATTTTTTTACCTTCCAACCCTTTTTTTTGAATATATCTTCTATATGTTTCTGTTTATATTTCCTAACAACCAATTTCCAATCTTCCTCTATTGATTTAAAATACTTTAAAGCATTCTCTTTACTAAAAAAATGTATTAAATATACCTCATTCCCCTCTATTTTGGGAGCTGCATAAAACTCAAATTTAACATTCTTTTTACCCTGTCCTGATATAAAAGCCTGTGGAAAAGGTAGATCAATCAAATCTCTAATAAGGGCGCTTTTTTTTGTATATTTCCACTTCTCTTCAAAAATTTTCCATTTCCTTATTCTATTAAAATAATAAACAGCAAAATCCCATTGGAAAAATTTTCTATTATTCAAAATAAGTCCCACTTTTTCTCCTGAAGGTAAAACCAAATCCTCTTTATCTATTTTTTCAAATTCAGAAAATGTAAGTTTTAAAAAAGGTCTATTCTTAAGATATAATATTCTCAAATTCTCATTTTTTAATTGAATATTTTTTGGCCAACGTGCCTTCTTTAGCTCTTTTATAAATTTATATGGGAGAATATCACTGAAATTAATATTCATAAAACCAGAGTGAAAATTAAAAAACATGTCAAGATTTTCTGATCTTAAATTATCTCTTAATTCTTTAGAAATAAATTTTCCCCAATAGAATTCAAATGGTTCTAATTCTTTTACAATGATTTTTTCTATTTTTTGGAAATGTGCTTCCAGTTTTGACTTTCTTATTTCAAGTTTATAATTTTGTTTATTCTTTTCATACCAATCAAGAACAGCATTTATAAGCATCTCCTTTTCCTGTGAATTTTTCCAATCAGGTGTCGATGTGTATGTTGAGAGAATTTTGTTACCAAAATAAATTTTATTTAGCACATTAATCTTTTTATTTTCAATTTTAACTTCCTGTTCTTTTTTATATGAAAAAGGATTAAGCTCTTCAAGCAATTTAAAAGATAATTCAGTTGCGAATGTTAGTAATTTAAGACATTTTTTCTCTTTTTCTTTAGTTCTCTGGTTTTCCCTTTCTATAACTAAATCAAAAGGTATTCCTATTACCATATCCGGTCTAATTTTGAAAAGAATCGAGGTTCTATCCAGCTGACGTTCTTCATCATCTTTTATGTACGTTTCTCCGCTTTTCAAATAAACACAATCAATAAAACTAGAAATTATGGCTCTTAACAATATTTTATGCCCTTCTAAATGATTTATGCTGACAAATTTATCAAATCCAATTCTTTTTTTTAATTCTTTGTAAATTTCCTTTGCCATAGAAAATTTTTTATAGCTTATAATTTTTTTGTTTTTATTCGCTGAATTCCAAATAGCCAATTGATTCAACAAATCAGAACTATAAGGTCCAGAATAATACTTTCCTCCCATATACTCTTTGTTTAAAATCCCCTTTGTTTCTAAAATTGAAATCAATTTCATTGAATCTTCGACAACCTTTCTTGAACCTTTTGTTGCCTCAATAAGAAATCTTGAGCTTTGAATTGACACAGGAAGTTCAGCCATTTTTTTACCATCTTCAGTAATTTGTTCATCATTTGAAATTGCTTCAAATACCTTTAATTTTTGTATTGCTTTATAAATCAAACTCCTTTTTGGTTGATGAAAATAGGGAAAATCCAAAGGTGAAATGCCCCATTTTATAAATCTCAAAATAACTGATTCCATGTTTAATCTTCTTATTTCTGGCTCAGGATAATCAATACGATCTTTAATATCCAAATCCGAACATAGAATATATTGGCCATTTTTTACTCTGCCCGCTCTTCCAGCTCTTTGCATACACTCGGATTTAGAAATATCCACTGGATACAATCCTTCAACACCTTTCACAATGTGAACCTCCTTTTTTATTCCAGTATCAATCACAGCATCAATATCATCTATTGTTAAACTAGTTTGAGCAATGTCAGTTGAAACAATCACCTTAGGGATATCATAGTGTTTAAATACCTTTTGCTGATAATTTATAGAAAGCTCAGAATGAAGAGGTAAAATTGTTGCTTCCAATTTATCATGCTTCAATGTATCTTTCAAACTCAATATAAATTCTTCTATCTCTTTTTTCCCTGGTTCAAAAACAAGAGTGTTTTTTTCCATTTCTACCATTTGAACTGTATCCGAAAGAATAAAATCTGGATGATTGCAATGCATTGTAACTGGGAATCCTCTACCTTGAATTGAAATTATTGGCGCATCTTTTAAAAAAGCTGACAATTTCTTAGCCTGTAGGGTTGCACTCATAATAACAATCCTCTTTCTTGTTTTTGAATAAAATTTGTTATCAAGATTTTTTTTCACAAGCCCAATTAACACTTCCTGATTTAAGTTCCATTCATGGATCTCATCTAATATCAAAACATCATAATCCTTTTTACCCCTAATTTCCTTAATCATTTGAACTCCATCAGTAAGATAAAGAAGTGTAGTTTCCTTAGAAAATTTCCTATCAAAACCAGTTTGATAACCTATCTCCTTACCCCACAAATTAGATGTGATTTTAGAAATGTAATAGGATAAAGATCGAACTGCAATTC
>JAUWNT010000117.1 GCA_030612495.1 Candidatus Aminicenantota bacterium | reverse complement strand
TTTTTTAGGGATATAAAAATCGTTCTTTTTTGCTCTATTAATTATAGACGGCAGTGACACCGTTTTATTATATTCATTTACCAGTCTTCTTTTAATGAAGCTGTAGTTATATGTTTTTGTGGGTGTTTTTTTATTATCTATAATCTCTTTATCTATGGATAACTCTTTTAAAATAATACCCTCAATATCTTTTGATATTTTCCTGTTGCTTCCTCTTCTTTTATATTTAACAGTAAACTTTTCACTATCTTTTTTATACCTCTTAATTAGTTCAAAAAATCTTCTCCTCTTAATACCAAGAATTACTTGAATATACTTTCTTTCAATCTTTTTGCTTAAGTACTTCTTGAAAAGCTCCTTTACTTGATCATCTGTAAATTTTTTGTGAATTTGAGACATGATTATATCCTCCTTTAAAGCTGTAATCATATCTAATTCTTATTGAAGATGTTTCGTGGAAATGGCAGTGCTGTGGAAATTTGTGGAAAACTAAAAACCAAGTTTTCCACAAATTTCCACGCCCCTTTGGAAAAGCTTTCAGCTTTCCCACATTCCCACAAAATTTTATATTTTTATAAAAATAAATATTTAAAATACAAAAAAAACAGGAGTGCACTTTTAAAACTTAAATCTGCAAAAAAGAGTGCACTTTTAAATTTTAAATGACAAAATAAAAAAATATATTTGACAAAAATTACTTTATGTATTATAAATTATATTAATTAGGAGGATTTATGAAGAAAAGATTGTTTGTAATTTTAATTAGCTTTATGTTAATTGTATTTTTTAGTACATGTAAGAAAAAAGAGGTAAAAACAGAACCTGTCAAGGAACCTGTTGTTGAAAAAGTGGAAGAGGTTACTCCAAAGGTAGAAAAGCCTGTTTTAACTGAAGAAGAGATTTTTCAGAAGAAGACTTTAGAAGAGGCGAATAAAGAAGGTTATTTGAAAATGGTACATTTTGATTTTGATAAATATTATATAAAAGATGATATGAAACCTATTTTACATGCTAATGCTGAATGGCTATTAAAACATTCAGGTGTAGAGATTTTAGTTGAGGGCCATTGTGATGAAAGAGGAACCATTGAGTATAATATTGCTCTTGGTGAGAAAAGAGCTAGTGCTGCTAAAAATTACCTTACTTCTCTTGGAGTACCTGAAGCAAGATTAAAGATTATATCATATGGAAAGAGTAAACCCCTTGTAAGAGGTGTTGATGAGGAGACATATTATCAGAACAGAAGGAGTGAATTTACTATTACTAAAAAATAATAGAACTCTCTTAAAGATATTTGCAAATGAAAAAGGCTTTTGTTTTTTATGTTTTTATCTGTTTCTTATTTACCATACCTTCTTATTCTATAAAAAAAGACACAAAATTGATCTTATCAGAATTACAGAAGGTGAAAGAAGTTGTAAATAACCTTGAACAAAAAATAGTTATTATTTCTAATGATGTTTTATCAATAAATAAGAAGGTTAATGTACTTGTAGAAAAGATAAGCGCTATTACTAAGAGTCAAGCAGATGAACATCAGACCAGGGAAAGCTTTGTTATGAATTTACAGTTTATAAAAGAAGAGATAAATGACCTAAAAAATAGATTAAGCCAGATTAATGATAAAATTTCTAATTTATCATCAGGAGATTTGTTAGAAAAAAAAGAAGAACAAGTTGAAGGCCAAAATCAGAATATATCAATCCAATCCCCTGAAACTACTTACTATACAGCTTATTCAGATTATCTAAAAGAGAATTATGAACTTGCTATACAAGGCTTTAGGCAATTTATAAAATTATTTCCTGGTAATGGACTTGTTGATAATTCTTTATATTGGATTGGGGAATGTTATTACTCTCAAAAAAAGTATGGAGAGGCTGTTAATATTTTTAAAGAGTTAATTGAGAAATATAAAGATGGTGATAAAATTCAAGCTGCTTCTTTAAAAAGAGGTTTTGCATTAATTGAAATGGGAAAACAATCAGAAGGGATAAATGCATTAAGAGAGCTAATTTCAAAGTTTCCTTTATCAGAAGAAGCCTCACTTGCACAGCAGAAAATAAAAGAAATCACGGAGTAGATTATGAGTCATGTAAGGAGTTTGAATCGTGTAATTTTAGTTGGGAGGGTTGGAAGAGAACCAGAAATTACTCATATACCGAGTTTGGAAAAAGATGTTGCAAAATTTAGTGTTGCCACTACTGAAGGATATATGAGTAAAAATAATGAGTGGAAAGATATTACTGAGTGGCATAATATAGTAGCTTGGGGTTGGAATGCTAAAAAAGTTGAGAAAAACGTTAACAGAGGAGCTATGGTTCTTATTGAAGGAAAAATTAAAAGTAGAAAATGGAAGGATAAAAATGATCAGGATAGAAAAACTTTTGAAATTCATGTTGATAATCTTGTAGTATTGGAGAAGAGTAGTTCTAATGATACGACTAAAAACAATCAGGAAGCTTATTATAAACAGGGTGAAGAAGATTCAATTTCTTCTAAAACTGAAATTGAGTCAATTCCTTCTATGGATATTAATAATGATATCCCATCCGATGAAAGTGATGTAGACCCCTTTTAGGAATGGCATTTATAAATTACAATAACAAAGAGATAACAATAAAGGTTGTTTATTATGGCCCTGCTTTAAGTGGGAAAACAACGTCTCTGAAGTATGTTTATTCTAAAAAAGGATTTGAGAACAAAGGAAAGCTAATAACCCTTGATACTGATGGGGATAGAACACTATTTTTTGATTTTCTTCCTATTGAAATTGGGAAATTAGGAGATTATTCTATAAAAGTTCAACTCTACACAGTACCAGGTCAGGTTTCTTATGACACTACAAGAAAATTAGTACTTCAGGGAGCAGATGGGATTGTTTTTGTTGCAGATTCTCAGGTAATAATGAGAGAAAAAAATATTGAAAGTTTTAGAAATTTAAAGAAGAATTTAGACTTGAACAGTTTATCATTATCAGAGCTTCCCTTAATTATTCAATATAACAAAAGAGATTTAAGAGAGATATTGCCTGTAGATGATTTGAATAGAGATTTGAACCAGGACAATCGGATTTATTTCCCAACTATAGCAACTACAGGTGAGAATATAATTCAGTCTCTTAAAGAAATTATGAGGATGGTTATAATTTACTTGAAGAATAAGTTATCTATATTTCAAAAGGATAAAACCGTTATGTTCTCAAGAGAAGAAGTAACAGTGGAAAGTTCTAAAAAAGAAGATATTGAAAATGAATTTGAAATGATTGATCTTGAGAATATAGATGAGAAGTCAGAAAAAGATACAAAAGATGAAGAGGTTTATAACCTTCAAATCCCAATTAAGGGAAAAAATATGAAGGATAGTTATGATGATGAAAGTGGAGATATATTTAATCTTGGCAATGAAAGAATCCTGAGTGATTCGAGTTCTGATTTAGAAATTCCTGAAGTTGTATTAAGTGATGAGTTGAGTGACGAAAAAGAAACAGAACAGATAAAGTTAAGTCAGGTAAATAGAGGTGAAAAAAAATTTGTTGAAAAGGGAGAAGAGACAAATTATATTGTTTCAGATATTGAAAATGTTGATATTCCTATAAATGTTAAAATACCTGAAGGTAAAGATGAAGTTAAGATTAATTTAAATCTCAGAATAATTTTAAAGAAGCAGTAAAATGAGAAAAGCTTTTAAAGGGTTTTTTTTTATTTTATTTCTTGTAAATTTTTTTTATGCAAACGGCATAGATAATCTCAGTGGGAAGGTCTCAAGAGGTATACGAGACTTTTTTAATGGTAAATATAACATAAATATTTCTATAGTTAAATTTGATAATTATTCTGGTTTATCAAATCTGGCAGCTCAAACATATTACCAACTTCTTGTATCAAAATTAGAGTCTGATAAAAATATTAATTTTATAGATTTGATGATAGATTTAAATAAGAATAGGGGAGAGTTTAATTTAACAAGAAAAAATGAATTAAATTATTTGATTTATATAAAATTAATAAGAAATAAAAATAAAATAGGAGTAGGCACTGTTATATTCTCAAAGTCCGTTGACAAAATTGTTTATATAAAATATTTTGAAAATATTATTTCTAAAAACGAAAAAGATCTATTAAATATTGCTAATTATGGATTTAAAGGATCTGCTTTTTGTAAGTTAGCAGAGCTAGATTCAGAGATGAACTTATTTGATATAAAAACAATAGGGGACACAAAAGGAGAATATAGGTGCTTTTTTTTATATCCGAAAAAAATTCTTATATATAAATTAAAAGGAAATAATTTAGATAAAATATTATCAATTAAACTAAAATGGGTTAGACCTTTTTATCCGACTCTTGAACCTGAAGGGAAACTTTCGCTTTTTTATTTTAAAAAAGTACTATATTTATCTGCTGGAAATAATTTTTCACCTGTTTCAAAATTTTTTATGCTCCACGAAGATAGGTGGGAAGAACTAACTGATTTGGATTTTGTTCCATTTAGAATTGTTGAGTTAAATGGGAATTATTATATTGCAGGATCTAATTATGAGTATGGCATGAATTATTTTGATGGTAAAATAGTTTTAGCTCCTTTTTCTTCAGAAAAAGTCGATCTTGAGAATAAGTTAGAAAAAAGAGTTCCTTTGTTTTATTCTATAGATTTTTCAACAATTAAAGATCGATTGGATTCGGTTCACATAATTGACAAAAATTATAATTATAGATTTTATTCAGCTGATTTTATAGAGCAATCAGTAGAAAAAGAAAAGCGTGGTTCATCTCTTTGTTCTGTAAGTGGTAAGTGGCTTGCTGTAAGTGATTATTCTAAACTTACGGATAAACTGTTTTTCTATAAGATTGAAAATGGTTCTAAAAAATTGATTTATGAAACTAATATTAAGGGTGAAATTATTTTTATATCTTCAGGATTTATGAAAAAAAAGGATGGATTCTGGATATATACGAAAGTAAAGAAAAATTATGGGAAAGAGTTCAAATTACAATTCTGGAGTAAGAGCAATGAGTAATTTGACTAAAATATTTGTTATATTATTAATTGCAGCGATCGTATTTGCAATAAAGATTGATTATGGTGGGAATATTACTATAAGATTAAATGAACCATCATCTTTTTCATTTTCCAGTTCGAATTACTCAGATTTAATTTTTTCGTCTTTAATATATGAAAATTTTTTTTATTTAAATAATAATGGAGATATAACAACTCATATCTTTAGAGATTATAGGTATGATAAAAGTAAAAAAACTGTTTTTCTTAAATTAAAAGAAAATTTAAGTTTCTCAAATGGGAAACCCATTGCTATAAAAAATGTAAAAAATTCTTTAAACGCATTTCTAAATCAAGATCTTTTGTCATCAAAAAAAATGAGAAAGATAATAAAAAAAATAGGTATAGAAAAAGATATAGTATATATTGAATTGTTATATGACAATCCTGATATTTTAACTCTTATGACTGCACCTGAACTTATTTTATTATCAGAAAAATACCAGGTGTTTTCAGGTATATTTTATCCTGAAGAATGGGTAAAAGGTAAGTGTTTAATATTGAAACCTAATAAGTTCTATCCAGGAGGAAGGAGCTATATTGAATATATAAGAGTTTCTTTTTCTGGAGATTTTTCTCCTGATGTTTTTTTAGCAAAACCTGGAACATTTTCAGGGTATAGTTATAATGAATTTAAATCTGGAATTTATGAAAATATTTATATATGCTTCCCAAAGGAGAAAATCGGACAAAACTCAAAAATAGCTTTTTATACTTTATTAAGGCAATATTATAAATCTGTTGGTTTAACAGAGTTAAATTCTTTGACATCAGATGAGGAATCTCCAATTTCAATAAATATCAGAAAACTATCAAATAGAAGGGTGAGGTCAATTTTAAGATATTCGAAAATAGAATTGTATATGATTTCATCATTAAAAGGAGATGACGAGAATTTTAAAGAGTTTCTAAGGAAAAAGGGATTGGAGATTGATACTATATATGTTAGTGGAAGTAATTTACAAAATTTATTAGATAATAATCCTATAAAATATTTACTTGTGCAGAAACTGTTTAAAAAGAAAACTTTATTAGAAGAAAAAATAAGTAAAATTGTAAGAGAAATGAGTTTTAAAAGGTTTAATGAAAAATATTTAAAATTGATAAATGAACTGGATGAGGTTAAATTTTTAAACAATGAGGAATTATTAATTGACCAGATTTCTAAAATTATAAATAAAATTGTTAATGATGGCTTCATATATCCTATTGCTCAAAAAAGATA
>JAUWNT010000273.1 GCA_030612495.1 Candidatus Aminicenantota bacterium | reverse complement strand
ATTATTAAAACAATTTAAAGAAAATTACTCTAACGAAAAAGATATTATAAATTTCATTGAAAAATATACCATAAAAAACAATATGCCACCTTTTTTAAAAGATTTTTTTGATAAAAATGAACTATCGATAAAAAATTATTACAACTTTTTTAGATACCCCTTAGATAAAAATTTTAATTTAACCTGTGATTACAGCAGTATTAACCATACAGACGAAAAAGGATTAATTTTCTTCAGAGAACTATTAAAAGATATCAATGAATGTCTAAAACCTATTGTGAAATTAGGGAGAAAAATCAACGATCAATAAACAAATAGCATTGCTGATAAAAAACGTCAAGTGGCAACTTTTCTGACGAGACTGTTCAAAATATTGATTTATATCATATTTTAATTTATAATATAGCTAACACACCCGCTACGCCTCTTAACAATGCGCACCCTGGCGGGTTTTCCTTTTTTAACAAAAGCTTAAGGGAATTTATTATGAAAAAAACTAAAACTTATATGGATAATTTAATGAAGAATAAAGAATTCCGCAAAAAATTTGATAAGGAATATCAAAATCTTTGTATTGGGGAACATATTGCCAGAATCCGCCATCAAGCAAATCTAACACAAGATAACCCGGTTAATCGAAGGTAAAATAATAAATCTCTTTAAATCTTGATAATATAAAATATTTTTTACGTCCCCTGTCCTTTTCTACTCTACTCATCAACATTTAGCAGTGTCTCAAGTTTTTTTAATATTTCCAAGACCACGGCTTCAGGTAATTTATCACAGAATTCGGCATTTCTAATTTTCCAGTCAAGGCTTTTTACCTGGTCTGATAAAACAACCCCTACTACCTTTGATCCGTGTGGGATCATAACTTCAAATGGGTACCCTTTCGCCTGATTGGTTATTGGACACAATAAGGCCAGGCCGACTTTACTATTATAAGCTTTTGGTGATAAAACTACTGCAGGACGTCTTCCGGATTGTTCATGGCCGGCTTGAAGCTGCATATCTATCCAAACCACATCACCTCTATGCGGAACAAAATTACCCGCCATCACCATATTTCTTTTCCAACCGGTGCCCCGGCGTCAAACTCTCCGTGAAGATTGTTTTTAGAGATGCCTTTTAAAAGTTCTCCAAGCGAATATTCTTTTTCACCAATTGGCGTAATAATAATACTACCTTGATCAATAGATATATCAACCATTTCGTTCAGCTTCAGGTTTGCGTCTGACGCTAATAATTTGGGAATCCGCAATGCCAGACTGTTTCCCCATTTTTTAATCTTAGTTTGCATATAGCATCTTCCTTTCAAAAATGAACTGTAAAATGTTTCTACAATGAGTATACGTCTTACATATGAAAATTTCAAATGAAGGGTAAAATTGACAAAATTATTGAAATAAACTATTATTTAATTAAGTCAATATACATTTTATTCTTGGCTCTCTTTCTGTGTAAGAAGAAAGCTAAAGGAGAATAAATAATATGAAGAAAAATAGAAAAAAACAATATATCATTGTAACCCACGTTATTAAAAAAGAGAATGACCAGTATGTTGCAACTTGCCCGGAGTTTGATGTGTCTTCTTTTGGCG
>JAUWNT010000241.1 GCA_030612495.1 Candidatus Aminicenantota bacterium | reverse complement strand
AAAGGCCTTTCAACAAATCAATTGGAAGCGGGAAAATAATTATTGATGAATTATCAGCAGAGATATCTGTAAGAGTCTGGAGATATCTTAGTTGAATGGTCGCTGGATTTTTAGATATTGTTTCAGCAGCTTGAAGTAGTTTTGAAGATGCTTGAAGTTCACCCTCAGCATGAATAATTTTTGCTCTTCTTTCTCTTTCTGCTTCAGCCTGTTTTGCCATTGATCTTTGCATTTCTTGAGGAAGATCCACATATTTGATTTCAACCATTGATACTTTAATACCCCATGGGTCAGTATGTTCATCTATAATGGACTGTAATTTTTGATTCAGGGTCTCTCTTTCTGATAACAAATCATCAAGCTCAACCTGCCCTAAAACCGATCTTAGAGTAGTCTGGGATAATTGTGATGTTGCATATGGGTAATCTTGTACTTCAATGATTGCCTTTTTTGGATCAATCACTCTATAGTAAACAACTGCATTGACCTTAACTGAAACATTATCTTTTGTTATTACATCCTGTGGAGGAACATCAAGGACAATTGTTCTTAAGCTTACCTTAATGAGTTTATCTATTGGGTATAATACCAAAATAAGGCCCGGGCCTTTTGGCTTATCAAGTACTCTACCGAGTCTGAAGATAACTCCTCTCTCATACTCCTTTAAAATCTTGATCCAGTTAAAAAGCAAGAATAATACAATAATAATTAATATTGATGCAGAAAATTGCATTTTAACCTCCTTTTATAATTATTTAATAATAATTACTCTTAATTTAAATTGTTCAATTGATTCCACTTTGACCTTTGATCCAGCTGGAATTTCTTCTTCAGAAAAAGCATTCCACCATTCACCATGAACAAAAACCTTCCCAGAATAAGGATTTATGTCAGTTCTTGCAACACCAATTTCTCCTGAAAGTCCCTCTTTTCCAGTTTCTGTTTTTCTTTTCATTGCTGTTATGACTTTGTATGTTAAAAACAAAATAATGATACCAAAAGCTAAGGTAAATGTTATAATTATGCTCATTGTTGGCCTCATTTCAGGGACAGGGGCATTTATTAGTATTATGGAACCAAGTAAAAAGGATATTACTCCTCCGATTCCAAACATACCAAATCCCTGAATTTTTATTTCTGCTATAAAAAACCCTACGGAAAGAAGAATAAGGAATAATCCTATATAATTTATTGGTAAAATCTGAAATGCCATAAATGCAAGAAGGAGTGAAATTCCTCCAATCACTCCAGGAATTATTGCTCCAGCATGAGTAAATTCAAGGTATAGGCCCATTAGACCAAAGATCAGAAGAAAATAAGCAAGGTTAGGGTTAGTTATTGTTCTTAAAAATTTCTGTCTTCCTGTCATTTCAATAGGAATTATCTTTTCTCCTTTTAATTTTAAGACAATTTTTTTATTGTTGATCATATTGATTTCTTTGTTTTCCAGTTGTTCGATAAGGTCATTTATATCTTCAGCAATATAGTCTATCAAGTTATTTTCCAAACATTCCTTAGCTGTATATGATTTGCTCTTTCTTACTGCTTTTTCGCATAAGTCTAAATTTCGGTTTCTACTTTTTGCAAGGGTTTTTATGTATGAAGCAGCATCATTTGTTATCTTTTCCTTCATTGTATCTTCGATTTTTGAGCCTGTTACTGATACTGGATGAGCAGCTCCCATATTTGTTCCTGAAGCCATTACTGCAATATCAGCTGCTATTGTTATAAAAAAACCGGCAGATGCTGCTCTTGCTCCTTTTGGAGATACATAAACTGCAACTGGAACCGGAGAATTCATGATTTGTTTAATTACGGTTCTCATTGAAGTATCAAATCCACCGGGAGTGTCAATTTCAATAATAATAAGTTTGGGATTCGTTTTAGTTTTTATCTCATTAAAGGAATTTACAATGTATTCATCAGTAATTGTATCAATAGGTCCTTTAATCTTTAGTTTAATGATTTCTGAATTCAATAAAAGTGGAAATATTAATATTAAAGATAATATGAGAATTTTTTTCATTATGAAAACATTATAATTAATTTTAAGAAATAAATCAACAAATTATTTCTTAATATTTATTTAGAGATTTGGTCCAGGGCATTTTTTTT
>JAUWNT010000191.1 GCA_030612495.1 Candidatus Aminicenantota bacterium | reverse complement strand
TCTTTTGAAATAAACTCTTCACCTATAATAAATGCATCTGCCAGACCTTTTGGATAAGGTTGTTCAGCATATTTTAAGGAAATTCCCCATTTAGAACCATCCTGCAATAATTTTTTAAATTTTGGTAAATCTTCAGGTGTTGAAATAATCAAAATCTCTCTAATACCAGCAAGCATTAAAGTCGAAAGAGGATAATATATCATTGGTTTATCATAAATAGGAAGCAGTTGCTTTGATATTGGAATAGTAATTGGATACAACCTTGTTCCAGATCCTCCTGCTAAAATTATTCCTTTCATATAAAAACCTCCAGGTTTTTAGTGTCAGTGTCTGTGACTGTGTCAGTGCTACTTACTATGACCTTGCCACACTTTTTTAATAAGATGTATAATAGATAATTCATTTTTTTAAATTTTTATCTGTTGTTAACGAAATTATTAGCCCATTTAACATCTTACATATATCATTAACTTTTCTATAAAAATTTTCATATTCTTCATTAGAAATATACTCAAGATCGCGTGATAAGAGGAGATGATATTTCAACTCGCCAGCTGATCCTTTAGCTATTCCTACAAACTGTCTGTATTCTTTGGTGTTAATTCTTGAACCGCCTTCCAATAAATTTGCACAAATTGACGAGGATGATCTCCTTATCTGTGATGCTAAACCAAATTTTTCTTCTTTTGGAAAATTTTTAGTGATTTTATACATATCCAAAGTTAATTCATGAGCCTGTATGAAAACATTTAAATTTTCAACACTTTTTATTTTATTCTCTTCCATTTTAACTTATAAAATAATGTTTACAAAAGCTCTTTTTTTCCTTCCACTGTCACTTCCACTGACACTAATCATACATCTTTTCATAGTATTTTTCATATTCTCCTGTTGTTACATGCTTCATCCAGTCTCTGTTTTTCAAATACCACCCAATCGTATCTTTTAACCCTTCTTCAAAAACACTATGTGGTTCCCAGTTCAGCTCTTTTTTGATCTTGGAAGCATCAATTGCATACCTTCTGTCATGACCCAATCTATCCTTTACATATTTAATTAAAGAATAAGGCTTTCCTAAATAATTCAAAATCAGCTTCACAATCTCAATATTTTCCAATTCATTATTTCCACCAATATTGTAAACTTCCCCTGGGTTGCCATTTCTTAACACAGTACATATTGCATCACAATGATCTTCTACATAAAGCCAATCACGAATATTCTTCCCATCTCCATAAACGGGTAACATTTTATTATTCAATGCATTATTTATAATTAAAGGTATCAATTTTTCAGGAAATTGATATGGACCATAATTGTTTGAACATCTGGTAATTATGGTTGGAAGTCCATATGTATAAAAATATGATCTAACTAAATGGTCGGCTGAAGCTTTAGATGCAGAATAGGGACTGCGAGGTTTCAACGAAGTCTTTTCTGTAAATTTATCAGATTTTTTATCTTCTCTAAGACTACCATAAACCTCATCTGTTGAAATTTGTAAAAAACGCTTTCTATGCAATTCAGATTCATCCCAATTTTCCCTTGCTGACGACAATAATCTTGCAGTTCCCAATACATTAGTTTCAATAAAAATATTCGGCTCTAAAATAGAGCGATCAACATGAGACTCAGCAGCAAAATGAACAATAAAATCAAAATCATATTCTTTAAAGATATGATTAAGTAATTCTCCGTCGCATATATCACCATTTAAAAATTTATAATTTTTACGGTTTTCAATATCTTTCAAGTTTTCCAAATTCCCAGCATAAGTCAATTTATCCAAATTAACAATAAAAATATCTTTTTCCTGTTTTAAGATATAATGAATGAAATTTGAGCCAATAAAACCTGCTCCACCCGTCACAAGCATTGTTTTAAGCTCAGATTTAACACCTGTTAATTCAGATACGGTTTTAATCATTTATCCTTTTTTTTTAAATTAAAATTTTAAAAACCATTTTATTCAACTAATCAAAAAATTTCAACTATTAAATAATTTGAGATAAGCTGCCGCCGTTAAGATATTGCGTGCTCAAAAAACAAAATATTTCATTTCTATAAATACAGGTAAACCTATATTTAAATTTTGGATAATTATAGCCTGTTTTAACACAAAAATAAACCTTTCTCATACTTAAATCAAAAATATTCATTTTTTATTAATTTCTGAATTTTTCTGCATTTCTTTTATTTCATCAATATTCTGAAAAAAAATCTTTAATTCAATTTGTCTTTTTTCAAAAAAAGGATAATGCGAAATCTTCATATTTTCACCCAATTTTATATTCTTTACCTCTCTTTGCCATTCTCTCTCTTTCTCTGTATAAACAGGATAACGAAATTTAAATATTTCCTCCACAATTTTCTTTTGGGGTTTTTCCAAATTTAAATATTTATAAATTTGCAGTTTCTCCCAAATCTCTTTAATTGAAGACTTATCCCTGAAAAGAATTTCTTCAAGCATTTCTAAAATTTTAATTTGATAGGAATATGAAAATGAAACCCTGTTGAAAAGTGCTATTATATCTTTTCTATCTTCTTTTTTAAAATCACAAAGCCTTATAATAGTTTTAAAGGTGATTTTATTATCTATTAGAACATCTTTAAACTCATTTGATGTAATCAAATCCAATTTTTCCAATAATTCTTTGCTAATATCTAAATCAATATTCGTTCTTCTTAATATTTCATTTTTTTCTGAATAATTTAATATTTTTTTTATAAAAATAAATTTCTCAAATAGATTTATTCCATAAAATCTCTCCTTTAGATTATAATTTAAAAAGAGCGCATCTTTCTTTGATAAATCCATTTCCAAAACACTTACCTCTTTAAAACCATTGGATTTAAAAAAATAATATGAATCAATTCCATATATTACTGAACTTTCTTTATTAACAATAATAAAAGGTAAATGAGGAAATTTAATTTTTAATTCATTATAAATTTCAGGTCTTATTGGAAAAGAAAGAATATATAAATCTTCAACCTTTAAATCCTTTAATTTAATCCTTTTTATTTCCATTTTTAAAAACCTTTACCTCTACTCCCTTTCCAATATTTATCAAATAAGCTCTTGCTCCAGCACTTTTAATAGCTTCAGCGACCTGTTCCTGCCGCCCTGGGCAAAACGCAAACATACAGCCTCCCTCCCCGGAACCATTTATCTTTGCACACAATGCACCTGCCTTTAAGGACTTTTCAATCATTTTCTCAATTTTTGGAGTTGAAATTTTCAAGTCATCCCTTAAAATTTTATGATGCTCATTCATCAGATCACAAATCTTCTCTAATTTTGGAGATTCCTTTAATAATTCATCCTTTGCCTCATCTGTTATTTTATGGTTCATCAAAACTGCCTTCAAATAAGGCCTTATATCGGAAGGTATCTTATTTAAATAAGGTTTAGCTTCCTCATACCTAACATGAAAATTATCTTTAAATTTTATTAACTTTGAAAGCTCCTTAAATCCCTGCTCCTGCCCTTTCCT
>JAUWNT010000112.1 GCA_030612495.1 Candidatus Aminicenantota bacterium | reverse complement strand
ATTTTTTTTTCAGCAATAATTAATGTTGCATAACCTGTTTTAAACCATAACAACTTGTCAATTCTTGTTATTAAATAGATTATTGGATAAATAAAAGCGGAATAAATTTTCATAAGCTTGCTGTTTTTATTTAAATCCTTTTCAGAGGATGGAGAGATTGCTCCGCTTCTTAACTTACTTGTTTTAATATTATTCACTTTAATATAAATTATATTTAATGCAGTTTCGAAAAATTCAACAAAAAATTTAGAATATGTTGATGAATATATAGCTGTAAAAGCATTATTTTCAAGCATTTTGTTTAGTTTAGATAAGCTGTAGCCTTCTCTTTTATGTCCATAAATTTGGGGGGTTAAGCCAAATTTTGCTTTTATCCAATTCATAAAAAAAAATTTACCACTTATTGGAGTTGAAATTATAATCTTTCCATTCTTTTTCAATATCCGATTAATCTCTTTAAGTATTTTTTCATCGTTATCTACATGTTCGAGGAAATCCAGAGCAAGAACGATATCAAATTGATCGCTTTTTAAAGGAAGTGTGTTTTCAGATGTTTGAAATATATTGTTAATTAATATTTTTTTAGAATTAAGCAGATTTTCTAAGTCGAGATCCGAGTGAATCCAATTTCCACCGTTCTTTTTTAAATAGTATGAGACAACGCCTCCTTTACATCCCAGATCAAATACTTCTTTATTTGAAAAATCTATAAGTTTTGAAATGATTCGTACTTTGTCTTTTTTCATAAGACTTATTTTGAAAAGTTTTTCTTGCCAGGATTTCATTTTATTTTAAGCGGTAGTATATCTGATGTCACCTTTTTTTTATAACCTGAGCAGGAACACCGAGTGCTATTGAGTATGGACGAATTCTTTTATGAACTAAAGTTGCAGCGCCTATAACAGAACCCTTTCCAACTTTAACTCCATCCAGTATTGTTGAGCAAGCACCGATCCAGATGTCATCTTCAATTATTATCCCACCTTTTGATATTGATGGTTGGAACCAGATGGGAATATCTCTTTTTTCAAAGCTATGGTTTCCTCCTGCAACTATATATGTTTGCCCTGCTGTAAAAACATATTTACCTATTTGCAATAAACTTTCAGAAATCAAATAGTTGTTCGGTCCAATGTTTGAAAAGCTTCCGATTTCAATATCACCTCCTTTGCAGCTTATTATTGTATTTCTCCCTATTACAACATTATTTCCAATTTTTATTCCTTTATTGTTATCACCTTTTGCATCAATAACAGTGTTGTCATCAAAGACAACATTGTCTCCGATTTCAATCTTTTTTGGATGCCTTATTGTCATATTTTTCCCGAATACCACTCCTCTGCCAGTTTTTTTTAATAATTTTGGAAAAAATATTTTTCTGAGAGCGAGCCCTAAAGCTCCTGAAATTGAAGAAAATAGAGTTATAATCAATTCATATTTTAAGAAATATAATAGAGAAACTTCGCCAAGAAATAAATTTTTATATTTTTTAGAAGCTCCATTGTTTTTTTCTAATAGCTTTTTCTGTTCACCTAGATTTTCTTCTTTGTAATCATTCATAATACTATTCTATTATAGTCTACACATTATTTCAATAGTTTGTTTTATTGACAATATTGAGAACATTGTGATATAAAAGTAAAAATGAAAAAAAAAATATTTATAATATTATTTATTTTAATTATATGTGTTTCGATATTTTATATTTGTATAAAAGAAAAAGTAGATTTCAAGAGAGTTGAGCTGAATATATCGGAGTCAATTAATAAAAATATTTTAAAAGAATATAACTTAAAATCTTTTAATGTTAACCAAAAAAAATATTATCAAACGGGTGGGCTTACGATCAAAGGAGATCTTCTTGTTTTGGAAGGTAGAGGACAAAAAATTAGTCTTGAACCAAATTTGAAAGGTGATTTCATTTTTAACTTTGAACTATTTGTTAAAATTGATAATAGAATTTTGATTGATGTTTATCGCAATGATATAAAGATTATAAAAAAAAGATTTTATAAAACAGGAAAAAAGACCATAAAAAGGAAATTAAAATTATCCGCAAAAGATAAAATAGATATTGAAATAAATGGAAATGGAGCAGTAATTATAGGAGAGCCAATTTTTTATAAAACAAAACCGATTGAGCAAAGGCAATATGTATTTTTGATTTGTGCCGATACTTTAAGGGCGGATCATCTACCTACATATGGATATAAGAGAAATACAGCTAAAAATATACATAGTTTTTCAAAAGATGGCGTTGTGTTTAAAAATGCATATTCTCAATCACCATGGACATTACCTTCTCATATGTCTTTATTTACTTCCCTTTATGAATTTAATCATGGTATAAAAAGAGGGACAATGCTTTCTTCTGGGGTTAATTTTTTAATTGAAGAGATGTCTCAGCAATTTTCAACCAGGAGTTTAAATGGGGGTATTTATATTTCTTCAAGGTTTGGCTTTTTTCGTGGATTTGATTATTATAAAAGCATTGGTAATGATCAAGGATCTTCATATGCTTCAAAAAATTTATTTAATTTAGCTATCAAAGATATTGAAAATAATAATTTTCCAAGATCATTTTATTTTTTACATACTTACCAGGTTCATAGTCCTTACAATCCTGAAATAGAGTATTTAAATGTTTTCAATAAAAACCCTAAATATACTAGCTTGTCTGCCCCTACTGTAGGTTCAAATCACAGAGAACAATTTGCTAAACTATCAAAAGACATGAAGTATGCGTATATAGATTTATATGATGCTGAAATATTGGAATTTGATTTGTGGTTTGGTAAATTTATTAATTATTTAAAAAAGAAAAAAATTTATTCCAATTCAATGATTATCTTTATCTCTGATCATGGGGAAGAATTCTCCGATCATTCAGGCTGGGGACATTGTCATTCACTCTATAATGAATTAATAAGAGTCCCATTGATTGTTAAATTTCCAAAAGAAGAATTCAAAGGCAAAAATGAAGAAAAAGAAGTTGCATTGATAGATATAATGCCTACGATTTTAAATTATTATAATATTTCTTATGATATAAAAAACATTGATGGATTGGATTTGATTCAGGTTTTAAATGGAAAATCAAAAGATAGAATAATTATCTCATCTATTACGAATGGATTCTATATTCCAGCTTTGCCTTTTAAAATATCAATTATTGAAAATAATAATAAGATTATTTATAATCTACCATATACTGATAAAACAAAATCGTTTTTTACTCCTCCTCCTCCTGAATATAGTAAATATGAATATTATGATTTATTGAAAGATTCAAGAGAGCTTTATAATAGATACATTGAAAATATGATGAAGGTAAAAAAATTTATAAACCTTTTTAATATAATAGTAAAAAAAGGTAAAATAAATATAAAAAGAAATGGAGAAAAGGTCACAATAGATAAAGATATGATCAATGCTTTTAAATCACTTGGATATCTATAAGAGATAAAATTAGTTTAAAAAAGGTTTGATTATTTTAATTGATGCGTCCTTTTTATGAATGATTATTCTCTCCAGTATCACACCTGTATTTACAAAAATTATATTATCAGCAGAATCCTTTGCACGAAGGAAAGTCTTATACTTCGTGTTTAAAATTAATTCTTCACCGATCTTTACTTTATACTTTATATTGTTTTTTCCATATTTCATATAAAAAGGGGTATTATTAATAAAGATATACTGATTATAGGTGTTTGTCCAAATTGCTGATGTGAAATCAAAAAAAGAGTATAGATCGAACTCAAGATAATCAATATTATCTTTTAAAATTTTAAATTTTATGTTATTAATTGGAATTCCTTTTTTTAATATAATTCCCATATGTTTTGCGGAGTCACCGAATATTAAAGGATCACTTAAATTTGATGTTAGAATTATTCCTTTGTTTATATCGAATTTCATCACAGATTCACCTAAATGAATTATTGGAATGTTTAAGAAATAAATGTACTTTTTGAATTTTCCGGTTTCAATGGACATTCCATCCGGTATAGAGTAACTTGTTTTTTTTAAAGTTATTGGGAGGCTTAAACTGGATTTTTTATTAATTAATACAAACCTGCAGTCTTTGATTAGTTTTTGATCTTCTTTAGATTTAACGCATCTAACAAAGTCATCAATAGATAAGATAACTTGATTGTTCTTTATTTTAATTTCTGGTTTTTTAGAGAAGATGTTTTTTATATTTGTATATGAATCTACTATTGTTTTCACAAAATGTGTATTTAATTTCAGAGTGAGAATCGAGTAAAAGTATGGGGATAATTTTTTTGAAAAATCTGAGTAAAGAATATACTTTTTTGAAGGTAAAGTCATTTTTGTGAAATTTATGTCAAAATGGCCTAAAAATTCATCTATTGATTTTTCTTTTTTTCTTGTAGAAATGAATGTTTTTTTCTCTTTACTCCATATATCTCCAACTCGTAGATTGTTGAAATGATATTTAGAAAATTTAAACATACCACTTTTTGAAAAAAAATAGGGTGCAGGAGTAATGATTTTAGTGTTATTTAAAAAAGGGGAGATTCTGATAGTATCCCAGTAATTTCCAACAATTATATTATTTTTTATTTTATTTATTGATCTAATATCATTGGTATTATTTTTATGCGGTTTTTTTAGAAATAGAAACGAGGCATTTATTTTAAAGATAGAAAAAATAATGAAACAGACCAAAAATAGTGTTTTAAAGGCTTTTTTATTAAATATATTTATTTTTTTGAAAGATAGAGCAATAATCAAGATAGTAAAGAAAGAATAGCACTTATAATGAATAATAAATCTTGGTGTTGGAGGATATCCTGAGAGAGAGACCAGAAGAAGAGTTACGAAGAAAATAGAGGGTAAAAAGAGCCATTTAAATGATTTTTCTTTTAAAAACTGATAGATTAGGATTAAAAGTCCTAAGATAAAAAGTATTGATAATAAAGTTGAGATGATTTTATTTGCATCTAAATTTGTTGTGGGAGTAGATATTATCTCAAATAGATGTATCCCCTTTAAAAAAGAGAGTATATTGCCTTTGCTTTTTGAGAAAAATATTGCCTTTGTATTTATAAATCCGTTATTTATTTCAGCAAGAATATGAATAAAGTTTCCCAACAAAAATCCAAAAAAAATCGAGATTATTGAATTTATAAAGAATCTTAGCTTCTTTTGCAAAAGAGAGAATAGGGCAATTGCTATTAAAGAAATAGATATGATAGAAAGAGATGGTTGGTATATCCAGAATAAGATCCCTGCACTTAATCCAGCTCCAAAAAAAAGGATTTTTTTATTAAAAATAATTTGATAAACATAAAAAATTAGTAAAATTTCAAGAAATATAATTAATGCATAACCTCTTATATATTCTAAAGAATAAAAAACCAATATTATAATTGGAAGTGACAGAATTAAGATCGTGTAGAAGCTTCGTGTAGAATTTGTTATCTTATTAATTAAAGATAAACTAAGAAAAACAAACAGAGAAAAAAATAAGATGTTGCAAAAAATCACGGACAATTTTAAATTGTTTATTAAAAAATAAAAAATAGAGGAAATATAACTGATTAAAGCACCTTGATATAATTGACCATAAAAATATATAGGGAAGCTCTCTCCATTTGAAATATTTTTAATCATCAAGAGTGTTACACAACTGTCTGAATTTAAAAAAGCGTTGTGATAGATGAGGAAAGGAATTCTCGTTAAAACTATCAGAAATAGAATTATAATGTAAATTTTTATCTTTTTTTTGAATGCTTTGTTAGTTACATATTTTATGATTTTATTTTTATCTTTAATAATATAAATTAACAATATAAATGCAAGATTTAGGATTAAGACCTTTTTTGGCAAATAAATTATTTGTAATTTTGGCAATGAAGGATAAAAAAAAGAATAAATGACAAGAATCAAGTCAACATATAGAATAGAATTTAGTAATACTCTTGAATTTAAGAATATCTTTGTTTTTGATTTTCCATTCATTTAAATTGATTTCTTTTATTTAAAATTTCTTTTAGATCTTTGCCTGTATTTTTAAAGTATGTCTCAATATAATTTGTCCCATATAAATCCAGTTTAGGTTTAATAAATTCCAATACTTGCTCTTCAGATGTTTTTACTTTTTTATTAAAGAAATTTCTTTTCCAATGAATAAGCCAACCTGAAATACACATTGGTTGGTATCTTTTATAAAAATTTCTATTAAACACATTTGTTAATGATTTTGGTTTATAAACATCCAGGCTGTTCCAGTCTATTTTAAAGCCAAGCTCTAAAAGAAGTTTTCTTCTTTCCTCTCTTGTATTTAATTTATAAACAGGTGAAAAATAGTTTACTTTATATGAATTGGAAAACTCTTTTATCAATTTAAGGTAACCTGGATAATTGTCAGCAGTAACAAGTAAATTCTCCTGGTCTGGTGCTTGTTCCCAATTTGCTCCATCTGTATAGTCAGGGATATTGTTTTCAAGAGCATATATTATGCTCATTATTCCCATGGATGTTCTGCATGGAATACACCATGAAGTTTCATTTCCATATTTTTTTGAATTTTTAAAAAAGTCTTTAATTGACATTTTTTTGAAAAGATCTTTCATATCTTTTACTTTAAAAACCACTTTTTCATTGCCCAATATTTTTTTTAGATTATCTATGTTTGGCTTACTGAAATTTAAGCCAAAATGAAGGTAGCCTTTATAAAAGGTCAAAAGATGTATTTTGTCATATTTTTTACCAAGAATGTATGCAGTGTATAATGAATCAATTCCTCCTGAGAATTGAATAATTGCTTCCTTTTTTAATTTTCTGTTCATCGGATATCTCCTCGTTAGATTTCATACTTTACTAATAATATTGTCTTTTGTCAACTTGAATATGATGATTTACATTAGGTATTTAGGCTAAATTCTACAATTATAACCAATTCATTTTTTTATACCATTTGATTGCTTTTTCAATCCCCTCTGGAAATGAAGTTTTTGGCTTTGCGTTGAGTTCATTATTCAATTTATCTGAATTTAATGGTTTACCTCTTATAAAAAAAGCCAATTTT
>JAUWNT010000194.1 GCA_030612495.1 Candidatus Aminicenantota bacterium | reverse complement strand
TGATTGACGACAATTATTTTTTCCCATTGACGACAATTATAATTCCCGTTTTTTATACCATATAAAATTAATTAAGTAAATAGAATTTTGTGGGAAAGTGGGAAACTCCTGAGGAGTTTTCCAAAGAGATGTGGGAAATCTTTGATTTTCCATATCCCTGGCTTTTCCACAAAAAAGGGCATGTGGAAATGTTAAAAAGTTCATTATTTTATTTCCTCCTTGTCTTTTGATTTTTTTGCCTGTTCCATTCTGTAACTCTCAATATTAAGCTCAAGAATAATACTGTGATGGACTAACCTGTCAATCGCAGCTGCTGTTACCATGGGATCTTTAAATATTAATTCCCATTTAGAAAATGGTAAATTACTTGTGATCATGACACTTGATCTTTCATATCTGTCTGCAAGAAATGTAAAGAGTACTTCCATCTCCTCTCTGCTCTGCTGAACATATCCTATATCGTCAATTATTATGGCATCAAATTTTGATAATTTTGAAAGTTTCTTTGAGAGTAAAAGATCTCGCTTGGTTATAAGTAATTCCTGCACTAATATACTACATGTAGTAAATAAAACTCTTTTATTCTTTTTAATCAACTCATGACCAATGCCACATAAAAGATGTGTCTTACCACTTCCAGGATTACCAAATGCAAGTACATTCTCATGCCTGTCTAAAAAATTGCCTTCAAGAAGTGCTTTTACCTGCTGATTTATTTTAAACGGAACACGCTTTAAATCAAAATTATCCATTGTCTTTTCATAAGGTAATCCTGATTCTCTAAGATATCTTTTTATCCTGCTGTTGTATCTGTATTCTGATTCATACTCCAAAAGGCCAATAAGAAAATTTTCATAACTAATTGAGTCTTTTATGGATAATCTGATATATTCATCATAATATTCTCTTATTCCGGGAAGATGAAGCTCTTTTAAATATTTTTCAATCTGAGTCTTATTGTTGATAACCGATTCCATGTATCACCTCTTTTCTCGTAAAATCTTTAAAAAGATCGTCGTACTTTGATAATTCTATATCACATACTTTTACTTCCCTGATATTAAACGATGAAATAACTTTTTCTGAATAAACCAAGTCTTCTACTTTGCTATAAGATATAGGCTCATTTTTATTAAACAAAATAGTTAAGGCTTTATCCACTTTATCTTCACTCTCTTTTGCAGCTAACTCCAGTATCTTAGTGTATTCAATTGCAGCTTTACGCTTATTTCCTGACTTTAAGTAATCATAAGTCATTCTGAATCTTATTGTAGGAAACAGGTCATCTCTGTACCTGTAATTCTCAAACGCTCCAGGTTTTCTTACCAGCCAGTCTATTATATGTCTGTAGTGAATATGATGTCCTTTATCTCCTCTTAATCTTGGAAATTCATCAACCTTTTTCTGACCATACCATATCTCAATCTTCTCTGAATATAGCTTGATTTCTATATTTTCTCCTATTAACCTGCTGTGCACTGAATAAGTGTTGTGAGCAACTGAAATGGTACTGCTTGGACCTACCCGTTTTTTTATCCTCTTAAAATCATCAAGCCTGATTTGGGGTAATCTCCTTAGTTCTTTCAATTCTTCAGAAAATCTTTCTGTTCTTCCGGAATTTAATTGATCAAATATTTTTATTAAAAATTTCTCATATTCTTCTCTGCTTGAAAAATCTCTGCTGCCTCTGATTATCAAAGCTTGGTTTATTGCTTTTTTTAACCTGTTATGCCTTTGTTCTATATCTCCATTTTCATTGGCTTTCCCAGGATTTATCTTTTCTCCTTTTATTCCATAATGATTTAATAATCCTTGATATCTGGGTGTAAATTTGTCTGGATTACATTCATGATATACAGCTGATGTCAGATTATCTGTCTGATGTCTTTTACATACTCCTCCAAGTTCCCATAATGCATTTTGAAAACCTTCACTTAAAGCTTCAAAACTTTCTGAAAAACATATTGTACCTGTCTCCCAGTTCGACCAGGTTAATACAAAATGATAAAGTAAATGAATAAACAACTCTCCTCTTATTGTTATTCCAAGTTCTCTCATATGGGTGAAATCCGACTCACTTAAATCTCCCACATAGTGCCTCTGAGCAAAATAAACCTCTTTACCAGGACCCTCTGTTGCTCTCCATATCTTTACTTTCCTCTGAAATGTGCGTAACTGGCCATCCTGAAATTTACCAGGATATGTTCTCTGCAAATGTTCAAATAATGCCTTGGCCTCTAATCCAGGATTCTCTAAAAAATCAACAGCTTCTCCCCATATTTGCTCAAAGGGATCCTGCCGCGTCCGCCAATCATGCTCCTCCTTGATTTGACTGGGTAACTTACCTAATCTTAAATACTTGCGCGCCGTCTTCTCATCCATTCCTGATTTTACCGCAGCTACTGCCTTTAACTTCTCTTTTTTGTTCAGCATAAATAACCTCCTGACTTGTTGATCTGTCTTCATTTGAACTCCTTCTTTCAAGTCCAAATAGTCTAACAGACTTCTTTACAAATCGGGAATTCTAATTGTCGCTGAACGGGAATTCTAATTGTCGTTCATCATTCGGGTTTTTAATAGTATCATATATAGCCGAAGCTATATTTATTGCTATTAAATTACCTGTTTATTTTAGAAAAGGAATTCCACTATTTAGAAAATATATTGAATATAGCTATAAACCAAGAATTGATGAATATTTAATTAATGGTATTAGTAATCAAGACATAAGTTTATTCATTTCTCTTATAGATTTTAAAAAAATATCAGATTTTGAAATTGCTTTTTGTGAAGAGAAAAGAGGACATTTTTTTTATTATCCACCAATAATGCGTGGAATAATAAGAGTACATGAAATTGACAAGAGACTTTTTGTAACAGGGTATTTAAATTTGTATGTGATCTCGACTATTTTTATTCTTGTAATATTTAGTAAGTATGATATTCTGATCCTTTTTATTTTAATTTGTTGTCTTATATTGAAATTACAATATCATTTATATAACAAAATTTTTAAATTTCTAAACAGAAAATATGATTAGAAAATTGAAGATTTTCTATTAGGGTAGGGTAGATTTTATTTTGATTTTTTCTTCCATTTTTTGTAAAGCTTCATATAATCATTAGCTGCTTTTTTGGAATCTATAGATAAAAATTTTGTATAATTCGTTACATGTAATCTTAAAAGATCATCAGCTGGAAGTTTTGTATAATTTTCAAGTTCAATATCTTCAAGCATATACTCAGGTATTTTCGTTACTTTTGAAAGTTCTAACAAAGTTAATCCTTGCATTTCCCTTATTTGTTGAATTATTGTACCGCTAATTGTGATAGATCCTTCTTTCTTCTCTGATATTTTATCATGCTCAAATATTAATTTCTTCTTTTTCTTTTTTTCTAAAAGATGTTTACCTATCTTTGAATAAGCTTTACTAATCCTTTTTAAAATCTTTTCTC
>JAUWNT010000184.1 GCA_030612495.1 Candidatus Aminicenantota bacterium | reverse complement strand
AAAAATCAGAGGCAAAACTGAATTAATAGGAATAAAAAAACATTTTGAATGCAATTGCAACCTAATCTCCTGAAAAAGTTCTTTCATTGAAACCATTTCTTTTTGGAAAATATTGTATATCATGGATTTTGGATTTTTAATAATATTATAAAGAGTTTCACATAAAGCCCAAATCGAAATTATGGGAACTTTATGATTACCTCCATCTAAAAGTGGCAAAAACGGATAACTTTTAATCATTTTCTTCATCCTCAAAAACAAACCACCATTTCCAAGAACCAAGCCTGGTCTGATAACGAATTGTTTTTCTTTAAGAAAAAAAGTCTCCAATTCATATTTAATAAGAGCATATTCTGATAAACTATTTGCTTTTGCCGAATAGCTTGTAAGGAATATATGTTTATTCACACCCTCCTTTATTGCTGCATAATACCATTTTTTTGTCCCTTCAATATTTAACTTAACATTATCTTTATCTTTATGTGAATGAACACAATAAATAATAATGTCCATATCGTAAAAAAGTTTAGTATCAAATTTTTGATTTAAATATAACTGAAAATAGGAACTAACAATAGGTTTTAAATCTTCCTCAGGCTCTAATGCTCGTGAGCTTCCAAAAATTTCAATACCCTGTTCTTTTAAATATTTAGCAAAACAAGAGCCAATAAAACTATTAATACCAATAATAAAAATTTTCATTATTTTCTCAAATTTTATCCCTTATAAATTGTGCTATACGCATAGCATTAGCCATTAAAGTAAAAGTCAGATTCTTTGCAGGTAAAATTGGGAATACAGATCCATCAATAAGATACACATTTTTAGTTCTATTAAGACAACAGTATTTATCCACAAAATAATTCGCATTATTTTTACCCATAGGAATGGTTCCTGCATAATGAATACTATTACCAGGACGAGGATATTGCACCAAAAAAGGTATAGTAATAAAACCTGTCTTCCAAAAATTTTTAATAATATGACGTTCTAATTTGCCAAGTACAGGAACATCCGTATAATTAACAAAAAGTGCCTTATTCCTTTTTAATTGAATATAATTCTGCTCTTTTGGGGTGTCCGAATAAAATAGCTGTAAAATAGTCATACTAGGAACAATAAATTTTGTAAGAGACAAATTACCCTTTATTGAAAGAGGGAAATCAAAAAAAATGTCTGATCTTAAAGGTGATATGTAACTATAAAGAGAACCCTGAACTCGCTCTGAAGATAAAGGCCCTTCATAGATCAGAATTAATTGACCACCTTCATAACCAAACTGATCCGTTTTTGAACCTATTGCTCGTAGATTGACAAAAGGAATAAACGAAATAGGATTATCAAGTATGGGCAATCTTGTCTTATAATCTTTAAAAGATTGAAGAATAATTTTACCTGTATTAATAGTCCCTGCACCAAGTAAAAGCTTCTTACCTATAAAAGAGACCTTCTTTCTGTTTTTTATTTCTACTGCATTTACCTGAACAAAATTATTCTTTTTTTCAAAAGTTTCAACAATAAATCCTTTTTTAAATGTAACATTTGATTTTTGTTTTATTTTATCCATTGAAATAACCGGAGTATAAATTGAAGGGTTGTTGCAGGTAAAAAAACTTGTATTATTATAATTATACGGCGGACGATTATCCTTTTCTTCAGTTAACACAGTTAATTGAGTTCTACCAATTTTTATACCCTTTTTTAAAAAATATTTTTTCCTCTTTAAATACGATGAATACAAATAATTGCAGTTTACATTCAACTTTAATGGTTTTTGAAGGCCTCTTATATTGCCAAAAAATGGTTGAAGATCATCATTTTGACCACTTATACCAATTAAATCCGTAAGTTTATTATAAAAAGGTTCAAGCTCAGTACTACTAATTGGAAATTTTTTCAAATCATAATCTGTATACCTATATACACCTGCACCCCAAGCATTTGCTAAACCTCCATAAGCAAAACTCAAAAAAGGAGAGAAATTATTGCTCTTAATATTAATTAAACTGTCATTGTTGTCAATAACAAATGAAGTTAAAGGTGATTTCAATTTTACGCTTACAAGGTCCTTACTCCTAATATTAGCTAAGCTCTCAAAATTCTCCCCTATCAGATAGTCTCTCTGGTTTTTATCCGACCGTTTTAAGTCAAAGATATTTTTATCTGTTTTTAAGGATTTTGAAGTTTCAATTCCAGCATCTATTATTAATAATTTTTTATCCTGTAATTCTAATGCAGCAGCAGTGCTGGATGCACCTGTTCCAACAATAATTACATCAAACAATTTTTATACCTCTTTAATAAAATCATTCCCTTTAAAAATTTATATATTGTCCTAACAAAATTATATGTTAAATCAATAAGAGAAAAAACCCTTCTATTCTTAACACTGATAAAAGTCTCAAAATTTTGAGGAATTGTTTCAGATAGATACATAAGAATATGAATCTTTCTTGTCAGTAAATTATTTGTGAATTTCAACCTGGAGGCTATTTCTATTGCCTCAATATCCGCTTTTTTCAAAATAATTTCTTTTAACCTCAATCTCTCTCCTTCATGCAGTAAAAGATTATTAGCTTTTATATACTCCATTATAATAACCTTAGGCGGAAATTCTCCAAATATTACTTTGTAAAAATATACAACTTCCCTTTCTAACAATATATTAGTTTCATTACAGCTACTTTTTAAATTCATTATTTAAACTCTTTTAGTTTATCATTTTTTCCTAAATAAATTCTTTTTTACAAAATTTAAATTAAATAAATTAAGAAACATTTTGAATATAATAAAAAGTACTGGTCTAAAATCCTTTTTATCAAATATCTGATAAACTGTATCCGGATATTTTCTAAAAAATTCTTTAATTTTACTTTTAAATTTGTATTTATAACTAAACAAAATGCTTAAAATATCAGCAGGTAAGAACCATCTCATAAAAAATATTTTGTCAAATTTATATGGTAATCCTTTTATTTTATAATTATCAAAATCAGAAAACACTTTTACTGCCTCAACAGGAAAATTATACCCGGCAAAAATTGGTAAAGAAATAGAGCCCCATGGCCTTGGATTTACTTCCATTAAATACAATTTGTTATTAATGGGATTTTCTTTGAATTCAACCATTGCAAATCCACTATAACTAATAGAATTTAATAATTTTCTACCTATTACAATAGCGTCTTCATATGGATACACTTTACAATAAGTGCTTGGGCCTCCCCTCACTGGGAATTCCCTTATCCTCTGGTGAGAAAAAGATAAAATTTCATTTCCTTTATAAAACAAAAATTCTGCCCCTATTGCCTTTCCTCCTTGAGGTATGTATTCTTGAATTAATGGTAATCCATAATATTTATTAATAACTTCATACTTTTTGATAAGCTCTTTTCTACTTTTATTGTAAACAATTTGAAGCCCCCTTGAACCTGTTGATATTTTTGGCTTCATTATAATAGGAAAATCGCCTACAGATTCTAAATATTCTATTCCCTGCTCATAAGAAGATGGGATAAATGTTTCTGGAATCAATATCTTCGATTTTTTAGCAATATGGATTGTCTTAGCTTTATCTCTCAATAAATAAAAGTTCTCTTCCATAGAAGCTATTATTATAAATTTATTTAAGAATTTCGTTTTATTACAAATAAAAAAGCTAATAGTTTTCTCTTCTAATGGGAAAATAATATCAATTTGCTCTTCAACTAATATTT
>JAUWNT010000138.1 GCA_030612495.1 Candidatus Aminicenantota bacterium | reverse complement strand
ATATTTTTAAATATTTTTGAATATTTTGATAGCATTTTATTTGTATTTTTTGAATAGGGGTATTTGTGAATTGGATAATCTAATAAGAGTATTAAAAAGATCCAGTTTAATAACTCTTCGAATGATTCTTTGTTGAACCAGAGTATATTTTGGTGTTGATTTACTCCAATAAGCTCCTTAACATCATTATCTTTAAAGAATAGATCAATTAACTTATTCAGATCTTTCTTTTCGTCTAATGCTTTTGCCCATATCTGATAACGAGTTAAAACCTTTATAAGCTTTATATATTTAAAAGAATCTTCTTTGTATGCTCCAAATTGCAATAAAATCTCTGAAATATATTCATCAATAGACCAATATTCAATTAATTCTATGTTTTGATATATGCTATTCTCTGATATATCAGTTTTCAAGCAATTTACAAAAATCCATGAGAATAGTATGAAAATATTTAACTCGTTAGAATTAATATGTGATATCATCTGTTCTATTAGATTCATAGATTGTATTGAAATTTTATTTTTGACCTTATCTTTAAAGTCTTGAAAATGAAGGAAATTATTCAACCTTTTTTTATATAAACTAACAATCTCATCAGGTTTTCTTTCATCTTTTGACAGATCACTTACTATACTTGTGAGAATATTGCATTTTTTTTCAATCAAATTTAGAATCTTTTTATTATTTTTGTGCTTGGAATCTTTCAGATCCATATCAAGAATGTGATAAGTTTCTATATTAACAAGATCTTTAAAAGGCTCGATTAATGGATTTAAGAAATTTTTCCTTAGAGTCTCAGAAATGTTAGAAACACCTTTTCCTTTTAACATTGAAGCTAATTTCGAATAAATTCTATTATCCGAGTCTTTAATTTCATAAAAATCAAGAAAAACCTGGAATTTAAAAGCATTAAGTTCAATGTATAATCCTTTATCAAATAATTCTTTGCAGTTTCTTATATATTCCATATTTGTTATATGATCTCTAAAAATCACAAAATATTCTTTATCAGTGTGAAGGCCTAACCCCTGTGCAAGATTTATATTTGATATTGAGTTTTTTATCCATCCAGAAGTTAAAGCGAATTTATTATGAAATATTACAATTGATCTCTCATTATGAAATCGATTTGAAAAAGCAATAACATTTTCATTAATCGCTCCATTTGAAGTAAAAAAATCATAAAAAAGGAAATTTGATACTTCTGAAAAAATATAGCGTTTTTTAATTAAAGGAAAAATCTCTCTTTCATGGCGCTGGATCAGTTCTTTATCTGGATTTTCATCCATATAAGCTCGCTTATATTCCATTCCATACCTTTCTTCAAATCCTTCGATCTGTCCATGGCCAAACATTGGCAATCCGGGTAAAGTGATCAATAGAATACAAATACCAAAATATTTATCATTCTTTCCAAATTGAGCAACTGCAGTCTCTTCATCCGGGTTATTCATAAAATTTACAAAACGTTTCAGGATTTCAGGATCGAATTTTAATACATTCTTTATTGATGTACGGAACTTTTCATTATCCTCATTTTTTAAAAAATTCATAAAAGCACTATTATAAACCCTGTGCATTCCTAAATTTCTTACAAAATAGGTTTCCATTAACCAGAAAGCTTCTGCTAATAAAAGAGTATCTGGAACATGCTTTGCAATACGGTCAACAACTTCCCTCCAGAATTCTCCGTACATTTTATTATCAAACTCTTCTCTTGTTTTTCCTTTTTCAGAACGTGTGGGTATATCTCCGCCTGAACCAGGTTCAGGGAACCAGAGCCTTTGATAATGTTTTTTTGTTAAGGTCATAGCTGCATCAAAGCGTATAATTGGAAATTGACGTGCTACTGATATTATTTGTTGAATTACTGCTTCTCTAACTTCAGGATTTAGGTAATTTAACTGAGCTGTATCATTCCAGGGCATTGAAGTTCCGTCATTACCATGATAGATATAACGAGTTTCTCCATTTTTTTTATCCCTTCTTTTAAACACTACGGATGCATCGCTTTTGTTGTAATAATGATCCTCAAGAAATATTTCAACCCTGTTATCTGAAGATAGGTCTGGCCCATTAAAACTATAAGATTCAAATGGCTTTTTATCAAGAGACAAAAACCAATCCGGATGTTCTGCAACCCATAAGGAATCAATACCCATATGATTTGGTACCATATCACATGCAAGTCGAATTCCATAGTGTTGTAACCTTTTTTTCAGGTTGTATAATGCTTCATCTCCACCAAGATCCAATGCAATATTGTAATTGTGAATAGAATAAGCAGATGCCATTGCTTCCGGGTTTCCACACATTTGTTTGATTTTTTTTGATGCAGAGCTTCGTTCCCAGATACCGATCAGCCATAATCCTGTAAATCCCTGATTTGATAATATCTGAAGCTCGTGTTCCGGGATCTGATTCAATCTTGAAATAGATTTGCCATATTTTTTTGATAGTTGATCCATCCATACATATATATTTTTTGCTATTAAAACCAGGTTTGGCATCCAATCTCTGTCAGGGCTAAAACCCTCTTTTTGATCCATGCCTTGATAATCAGCAAAATTATAAACAGGGGTTTCTCCCGGACCATGGAATCCTATTTTTTCCTCTTCTTTGATCAAGTCAAGTCCGGATAAAATGCGTGATAAATATTTGCTTATAAGTAAACCCCATTTTTTTTTCATATAGATCAGTTGACCTGAAAGAGAATCTGGAACAGAAATTGCAGGACTGCGTAACATAGATATAAGATTTTCATTATCAGGACCAAAAAGGGGCTGTGAATCAAAGAATATATTTAATTCTTGAATTATTGGATTAAAAGCTGTTTGTTTTTTTAATAAAGTATTGTCATAGAATTCATTAAAAGCATCAAATGCAGGATTAACATTTGAAATCCAGAGCATTATCATCTCTTCTAAAAGTATCTGTTTGTTAGAGACTCCTTTATAACTTTTTTCAATATATTCTTCCACTTTGTATTTCCCTTTATACACTGATAAGGGAGGAAATTTTTTTGCAAAAACAAGCAAAGTATTATCAACGGTTTCAACACCCAATTTTTTATATAGCCAATTTAAAGCTTCTTCCATTATTTCAGGTTTTTTTTCTTCTCTGTAAAGTTCAATAACATAGTGTAAGATTTCATCGATCATACCCATAGCATTTATCTGCCCGGCCTTAATCAATTGATCTGGAAATTTTTCAATATTACGTTTTTTGTTTATAAGCTCAGTGAAAAGTTTCACAGAGTTAAAATCAGGAAATATCATATTACCTGACATATGAAATAGAGAATCTTTAAACTTATATTTGTCTCTTATTTTACGCGAAATATGGAACTCTTTTCCTTTGATCCCGGGTTTTGGTTTCCATTTCAAAGGATTTTCGATTTTACTTAAAGAAATAAAGAGAGAATCTTCCTTTTTTTTTAAATATTCAAAAGGGTTCATTTGAATGAACTCAGGATATCTCTTTAGCTATTTTTCTTGACTTTTCAAGAATTTCTTTATGTAAACTTGCTCCATGAGAATCCATGGTTACAATAAGTGGAAAATCTTTCACTTCAATAACCCAGAATGCTTCAGGACTTCCAAATTCATCCAGTTTAAAGACATTTATCACCCTTTTTACAGCATTGGCAATAAGTGTTCCAGCACCACCTACAGCATGAAAGTATACAGCCCCACATTTTTGCAATCCCTGTGAAGTTTTTTCACCCATACCGCCTTTCCCAATTACTCCTCTTAAGCTATATTCACAAATAACATCAGCCTGATAAGGTTCTTCACGAATAGATGTAGTAGGGCCAGCTGAAACAAAACTCCATGTGCCATCTTTATCTTTTCTTACAACCGGACCACAGTGGTATATTACTGATTCCTTTAAAAAATTGCGTATAAAATCAGGTTTCTTTTCAATCATTAATTTATGTGCCTGGTCCCTTGCTGTTACAATAATACCTGAGAGAAAAACCTCATCTCCGACTTTTAGTTTACGGATATCTTCCTCAGAAATAGGTATATTAAGCTTAATCATAGGTCACCTCTTCATTTTTGATTGTCATACTCTTTTTTCTAAAAGCCCAGCATGTATATGAAATTGCAACGAAAAATGATGCAGGATGGCGTGCCTGTGCATCAACAAAAACATCAAGAACAGTTGTTTTACCTCCAAATCCCATAGGACCAATACCAAGTTTATTCAAATCATTATAAAGCCCTATTTCTAAATCAGCCAACAATTTATTTGGGTTTCTTTGACCTATTTTTCTGAAAAACTGTTCTTTAGAAAGTATATATGAAGTAACTCTGTCACCACCAATACCAACACCAATGATCCCCGGAGCACATCCAAGTCCCTGTGCATTCAATACAGCATCAATAATTACCTTTCTAACACCTGCAATATCCCTTCCGGCTTTTAACCCTGAATTTGGAAGTTTATATTGAGCACCAACATTTTCACTACCTCCACCCTTAAGCATTAGCTGAATGCGTACTTCATCTTTGTTCCATTGGCGAAAATGAATGTATGGAGCATTAATTCCAATATTATTTCCACTGTTTTTTGATGTAATTGAATTTACAGCATTGGGTCTAAGGTATTGTAAACTGGTTGCCTCTTTTGCTGCTTCATGTATAGCTTCTTTATAAAACTTTTCAGTTTCTCCAACAGGAAAATCAATATAAAATATGAGTGACCCTGTGTCCTGGCACATAGGAGTGCTCTGTTCTCTTGCCATTCGAATGTTTTCTATAATTGTATTAAAAACACTTCTTGCAGGTGAGCCCTCTTTCTCTTTATTAAAAGCATCCAAAATTGCCTTTTCTACATCAGGCGACAGATCTGTTGATGCTTTTCTTATTAGTTCAAGAACTGATTGCGTAAGTTCCATTAATAGACTCCTTTTATAATAATTATTTTACAGCTTCTATAGCTTTTTGAATAGCATCTTCGAGAAGTTTTGTATCAGGTGTTTTGATAAAGTTGTTTTTCGTAAGAAGATCAATAGCACCTCTTGCTTCATTTATATCCTCTAATGTTTTGTTAAAAACTTCTTCTCTTGTAAAGTTTATTCTTGCAACTCCATTCTTAATAGCTTCCATTGCTACATCAGCTGCTTCATGAGCAAAAACTTCTGTTTCATCCATTGTTGGCATTATGTAATCAGGATTGATCCCATTTTTTTCAGCAAAATTAGCAATTGAATAAGCAGCTGAAATTGCCATTTCATCAGTGACTTTTCTTGCTCTGACTATTAGAGACCCTTTTAAAATCCC
>JAUWNT010000029.1 GCA_030612495.1 Candidatus Aminicenantota bacterium | reverse complement strand
GTTCAATAATTCGGATAAGGATAATTCTTTGTTTTTACAGGATATAATAAAAAGGGGCAAAAAAATTGCATAAAAATATAGAGATAGAAAACATTATTTGCTGTTAAAAGTGTTTGTTGAATTGTTTTAATTATCTGGGTTTGCGTCTAAATATTTTTTTAAATATAATATAAATCTATGAACTATTTCTTGCATTATTTTGTACACAATCGAAAATTTTGGGTAGTTCGGATTGTAATCCCAGCTATTGCAGCTTTGGTGTTTATGGATTTTTTAACTTATGTTTTTAATCCCCCAGGTATATCAAACTTCTGGATTTGTAGAGTTATCGCGATCTTGGCAATACTATCTGTGATTGCTTATGGAGTGTATCTCTATATTACTCCTAAAAAAGAAAAAAAGATCATAGAGGATCAAGCTATTTTTGAAGAGAGAAGAGAAAAAGAGTTCAGGAAAATTATAGAAGCAGACCCGGGATTTCAGACCTTTTGTTATACATGTGTTCATTTCAACCAGAAAATCAAGGCATGTTCATTGGACATAAAGAATCAGAGAGCCAAAAAAATGAAGCTTAGTGAAAAATATACATATTGCCTTTACTGGGATCCTTTATAAATTCGCTTCTATTCTTATTTTCTTAAGTTATCAATTTTTCTGGGTAATGACAGGATTGCACGAATAATATCTATGACAAGATAATAAAGTACAAATAAGATATAACTTAAAAGAGGAAGAAGTCCAGAGAAAGCAATAAAACTGTAACTCCATTCGATCTTTGCTGGTGCGAAGAGCATTCTTTCATTGCTGAAAAGATTAAATGAACTGACAAGAAGCATTACAGTACCAATTATTACTCCCAGACCAAAAAGTATTGGTACAAGTTTCATTATTTTTTTAATGAAAAAGGTAAGGATTCCTATGGCCTCTTCACCTGCAGTTGTCTCTTTTACTATATTAGTTGTAGTGAGTCTTGGATTAAGGGCAATAAGTGCAATGAATTCCAAAAATACGAAAAGGCCGACTCCTGTTAAAAGAGCATTAAGGGAAGGGGATTTTATAGCAAAATAGAGATTTACAAGTAATGCAGCAATTCCTCCAATCATTGCTAATAGTCCCAATGAATCCAAGAAAGCAGTAGATGAAAGTGATGTGGGGTTGTTTTTGATTAATATTTCGCCTGCATGAGAAAATTTATCTGCAATATACTGAATAACAAGTACAAGGATTGAAAAAACCAGGGCTGTTAAGAAGAACATAAAGGATTCAAGACGGATTGCTCCGATAATTCCAATCAAGAGAGCCAGAATTGAGGCAATTAACAAACTGTAGTGCCCAAGGATAGTCAGCCATTTGCTGAAAAAACCCAAGAGTTTAGGTGTTAATAATTTCCTTATTGATCCGAGTATTTTTTCAATTAATTTCACAAAGAATAAATAATCAAACCCTTTCCTTTTTTGACTTTTTTTTTCTGTCATACTTCCTCCTTTATATATAATTTAATTCTAACTATAAATAATACCCATTAAAAAAAATTTTAAAGTTATGGAAAAAAAAAGTCAAGTTAAAAACCATATATAAAAGAATCCGGTTTTTTTAGAATGGTCGAATTAAATTAATTCATAATTAAATATCTTATTCTTTCATTACTTTTATTCTCCCTGCAATGGATATTGTGATTTTATAATTGTAATGCTCGTTTTTTACATGAATGGAACATAATGGTGAAACAAAACCTGTTGGGGAGAATACTGGGTGTGAATTTATTGAGAGAGAGACTTTTTCTCCGGGATTAAAATTCAAAAACTCTTTCCACTTTTTATCTTTTTTTTCCATAAGAAGGAATTTGTTGCTCTTAATGTTTACTTTTATATGTTTATTTTTACAAATTGCCTTATATCTTGCAGTATTAAGTGCAGACACAATAGTTCTTACTCCATTGTTTATGTTTGCTCTACTTTGGAATGACTGAAATCCTCTAAATCCAAAAGTTAATAGAATAGATGATATTGTTATTGTAATTAACAATTCAAATACAGTTAAACCCTTATTATTCATAATAGATCTCCTCAATTGAATCAATAAAAAATTCTTTTAAATACTTAAAATCTATTGTTCTAAAATAATTTCCTGAATCGAATTTTGAATTCGAATGCTCTATTTCTATGAGGCCTTTATTTTCAAGATCTTTTGCAAATAAGCTTCCTGAAAGTTTCAGATCCTGAGTTTTATTTGTAAATTTTCCATTTATAATTATTGAAGCATGAATCTCTGTTTCATTTTGTGCATCTACAATTATATTTGATTTAGGATTTACTGAGTTAGAAAGAGCATTAAAACTACTTATTAATGTGAGATTTGTGAGTTTGGTTTTTTTTGAATCAAAATTTTTTGTTTTTAATGATGTTTTTATTATAGTTGTACCTGAGGAAAAGAGTTTTATATTTGAATCTTCTAAAAATCCAGCCTCATCTTTTTGTTCTATTGATCCTATATTACCATTTACAATTATTTTTTCTTTAAAAATTGATTGGTCATCAATTGTGTTATCCCAGCATATAAAATATGTATCATTTGGAATGTAGTTTACCTCATAACTATTTCCTTCTTTTATTATTTGAATATTTTGAATATTATCCTGGATAGAGAAAATCATTCTTTCTACATTTCCTTGAACGAATATTGATTCTACAACATCATCTTCTGATAGAATGTATATACCTTCATCAATGGGTTCATCTGAAAGCTCAAAGCCAAACTTTTCTCTAACATTTCTCCAACTTAAAATATTTCCTTTGATTTTTAAGGAATTTATTAAAAATTCAGAGACATTAAATTCAGTTTTACTATTATTAACTATGAGATTTTCATGCTTTTTACTTTTAATATTATTCTCTTGCATAAACACATCTTTTGGAATATTTACTTCCTTATTTATAAAGAAAGGTATTAATGTAAAAGGGATTTTACCTGAGATTATTTTTATAATTGCATTTGAGCTTAAACATAAGTTGTTTCTTTCTGATGTTGCAAGAAGGTTATCATTAACTCTTATTCTTTTATAATATTTTTTGGGAATTGATATATATTTGAATGAATTTTTTATTAATACATTATTGGTCTTAGAATTCGGGAAATTAGTTTTGTTAAAATAATCTGTTTCAGGGTTTTTAAAGTTTTGTAAATTTTCTTGAAATATTTTTTCTCTGAAACTATGAAGATATTGAATTAAATTTTGATGAATATTATCTGTTTCTAATATTTTTTTTGTTCTTGCTCTTATAATTTTAGTATGAATTATAGTATGGGTTAAAAGGCTGAGCCCAATAAAAAAAACTAAAATGATAAATAAAATAGAGATTATGATGTTACCTTTTTTTTTCATTTTTATACTGTGTTTATTAAAAATATATATCCTCTTATTTGTTCTTTGTTATTTACTTCGATTCTGTAGAGGACTGAATTTGATTCTGGAAATAATTTTATATAGAAATCAGTTACATTTTCTATTAGAGGTTGGAAATATCCTTTGCCTGTTTTCCTTTTTAATACATTTTGTTTTGAATATAGTTTGTAATTGACCTGTTTTAGAACAACTATTATTGAGTTTTTTAAATAATCATTTTCTAAGTTTTTTAATAAAATTATTTTCCCGTTTTCTAATTTTTTAACCTCATTAAATTCAAAAACATCATTGTCTATATTATAGACCAATACTGGTTTCCCCTTTCTGAAGCATTCATTTTTATTAACATCTATTATTTTTTCACCTTTAAAGTAATCTGTTTGAAAAATTTCACTTGAAATTCCATAGATAACTTTAAAACTCTTCTCCGAATGTTCAAACAAAGGAAAATTAAAGCATTTGGAAGCTTCCTGTAATCTCATTCCACATTTTGTTAGATCTGTTTTTATTGTATCAACAGTATGAAAGACTGATTCCAATATATCTTGTTTAGAAGTAATCTTTTTTGAGATTATAGAGGTTTCTGAAACATTTGTGATTACAATCGATAAAATAGTTAAAGTTAGAGCTAGAGCTATAATTAGCTCTAAAATGCTAAATCCATTATTCATTTTTTTATCTCCTTTATAAATTTTGATTTATAAATAAAATTTTGTTTCATTAAATCTTTATAAGAAATTTTGAGTGTGATTTTTTTTAAAGATGTTGTTATGTTCTTTACTATCCAATTAATTTTGAATTTATTTTCATATTTTGGGTGGTCGCCTTTTTTAAGTTCATTTGAATCAAATGGCCTTGAATATAAATAGTATTTATAATATTCATATTTTTGAACTATTTTGAACCTAATTAAAGAGTTTCTATTTGCATAAATTGAGAATATTAAAGTTTTAGATATAAATATAAGAGCTATAAATACAAGTAGCAGAGAAAATAGGGTCTCAATTAAAGTAAAACCTCTTTCTGTTTTTTTTGGAACATTTGATATTAAGGTGTTTTGTTTTATCATTTTCTTCCCAAAACAAAGTAATCAAAACTTATGCCAAAATTTAGATAATTTAGAGAGCCTTTGTATTAAAGGGTCTTTAGGGATTTGTTTTTTTTTAAGCTAAAAATTGTTTACTTTTAAAATAATTTAAGTAAATAAATGTTTACTTAATTTAAGAAAGAATTTTGTTCTCGATTGTTGAAGATCATTATCGGATAAAGGTTTTAGTTTTAATATTTCCTTTTTTGAATTTTGGCATAAAAAATGAATTCACTTATGCAGGAGGTAAAAATGACAGTTTTAAAAAAAGTTTTATCTATTTTTGTTATTTTAAGTTTCTTTTTGTTGTTAAGCTCAAATTCATTCGCAGCTCAAACGACATCTTCAAAAGCAAGCCTGATTAATATTAACACAGCAGGAGTCAATCAGTTTGTAAAATTACCCAGAGTTGGAGAGAAGGTTGCTCAGAGAATCATTGATTTTAGAAAGAAGAATGGGAAATTTAAACGAATTCAAGACCTTATGAAAGTAAAGGGTATTGGTGAGAAGACATTCAATAGGTTAAAAAACTTAATTACAGTCTAAATTTATGAGGCCAGGTCTCAATGTCCAATGTTGAGACCTGACCCCTAACTAAAACAGGAGGAAAAATGGACGAAAAGTTTAAAGAATTAAACTTACTTTTACTTTACCTTTCAGGATGGGAGGAGGATTCCAAGAAAGATCCTGGAGAAAAGATTTACATGGCATGGAAAGGATACCCTTTTAAAGTTTTAAATGAGATGGAAGAAGAAGATTTGATTGTTCAATTCAGAAATAAACAATTACTTATTCTTACTGAAAAGGGAATAGAAGAAGCTAAAAGAATAAAGAATACATATTCAAACTTATTAAGTTAAGTTACTATCTTTTAAAGGGAGCATGATTCAATGCTCCCTTTTAAACTTTTAAATACATCATTAAAATTATCAATTTAATCTACAGGATAGGTTTTGAGCTTATACCAGGGTGGACAGAAATTTAAGGGAAGGTAAGACACGTATTCCATCAAGGGTTATATAATCTTTTTTACCAGCAGCAGAAATTTGATAAGCTTTAACATCGGGGAAACGTTTTTTAAGATATTTTAAGCCCCTGGGAATTTCAGCGTCTTTCCATTTTGCTTCTATTAGATAAATTGGGTTCATATTTTCTGTGATAACAAAATCTACCTCTCGACCATCAACATCTCTAAAATATTTCAATTCAAGATCTCTACCTTTTGTGTCCTGTTCAAAATGTACCCATTTCAATAGGTGCATAGCCACCATATTTTCAAATCGTAGGGGAAGGTCCGGAATCAATGACCAGTCATAATGATAATGTTTTTGTTCTTTCTTTACTGCTCTGAGTCTACTGGATCCAAATGGTGGAATTCTGAATATAGCATACGTTCTTTCAAGTATATTTAGCCATTTTGAAACGGTTTTATGGCTGATTTGTAAGTCTTCTCGAATTGAGTTAATGGAAAGAGGAGAACCAACAAGTTGAGGGAGACGTAATGATAGTAGCTCTAAATTTCCCAGATCAGAAACATTTTCAAGGTTTGTTATTTCTTCGTTTATGAGTCGATTGCGATATTCTCTTGACCACCGTTTGGCTTCGACTTCTGATCCACCTAAAAATGGTTCCGGAAATCCACTTAACTTTAGTAAATCCAGTAATTCATCATATGTATTTATTTTTAATTCTGCAACACTAAAAGGATGAAGTCGTAAGAAATGATACCTTCCCTGTAAAGAATCTCCTCCATATCTGTAATAATCCAGTTTAGCACTGCCAAGAACCAGTATTCTACATCTATCTCCTAATTTGTCGTATAATCCTTTAAGGTAATTGCGCCATGAATGGTATTTATGAATCTCATCTAAAATAATTAAGTTTGTAGAAGGTAGCTCTTGCTTTAATATGGCCTCTCTGTCTTCGGAGATATCCCAACTTAAGTAACCTTTTCCTGATTTCAGTATTTTTTTAGCCAACGTAGTTTTACCTACCTGCCTGGCTCCTGCGACAAACACCATCTTTTTTTTTAAGTCGGTTTTTATTTGCTCAGTGATATAACGTTTTTTCATATTTTAATTAATACTACTTTTTTTGCTATTTGTCAATAAAACACGCGAGTTTTTTTGCTATCCAGTAAAAACACCCGCATTTTTTGAATTTTAACAAAATTAAAGATAAATCAGGTTGTCCATTAATAAAGTCATTAATAAGAAATTTGCTTTATTTGTGGACAAAGTGTAAAATTTGTTCTGAAAAAATGATAAAAAAAGTTGCAATAATACATGATTGGTTAAATGGAATGAGAGGAGGGGAAAAGGTCCTGGAAGTTTTGCTGGATATTTTCCCGGATGCTGATATTTTTACATTATTTTTAGAAAAAAATAAGATTTCAGACAAAATAAAATCTCATAAAATTTTTACTTCATCTTTAAACAGGTGTAGATTTATAAGAAATAATTACCGTTATTTTTTACCCTTTTTACCCCCAGCAATAGAGGAGTTTAACTTAAAAAATTATGATCTAATAATTAGTAACTCACACTGTGTTGCAAAGGGCATTATTCCATTTCCCGGTTCTGCTCATATAAGTTATACTTTTACCCCGATGAGATACGCATGGGATCAGTATTTTAGTTATTTTGGCAAAACATTTGGAATTAAAAAATTTTTCATAAAGCATCAAATATCAAAATTAAGAATATGGGATGTAACAAGTTCATCAAGGGTTGATAATTTTGTTGCGATTTCAAATTTTGTAAGGGAGAGGATCTGGAAATATTACAAAAGAGAATCATGTATAATACATCCACCTGTTGATGTTGATTTTTTCAGACCTTCAGAAAATCCGCAAAAAAAATATTTTTTAACAGTTTCTGCTTTGGTTCCATATAAAAACACTCGTTTACTTATAGAAACATTTAATGAAATTGGACAAAAGCTAATTATAGTTGGAAAAGGACCTGAAGAGAGAAAATTAAAGAAAATTGCTTCTAAAAATATTGAATTTAAGAAGGATGTAACTAATGAAGAATTAAAAGGTTTATATCAGGATGCAAAGGCTTTTATTTTTGCAGGTATTGAGGATTTTGGTATTGCATTTGTTGAAGCTCAGTGTTGTGGCATCCCTGTTATAGCTTATAAAAAAGGGGGCGTGCTTGATATTGTAGAGGAAGGTAAAACAGGGATCTTGTTTGAGAATCAGACTATTAATGATATAAAAAAAGCGATCAATGATTTTGAAAGATTGACAATAGAACCTTTATATATAAGAAAAAGTAGTTTAAGGTTCTCAAAGCAAATTTTTAAGGATAAATTAAAAACATTTATTGAAAAAGTTTTATGATTAAAAAGAAAAGAAAACAGCTTGTTCAAATTTATATTATTGGTGATATTATTGCTATTATTTTAAGTTTTAATCTAACTTTCTGGTTGCGTTTCTATTCAAATTTTATTGGAACACCAAGAGGTGTGCCTGATTATTTAAAATATTTAATTGTTATTCCGTTTCTAATCCTTGTTCAAATTATTTATTTTTCTAATCAGGGATATTATAAGATAAAATTAAGGAGAAATAGGCTTGATGATTTATTTCTTGTTTTATTGAATAGTTTTGTCTCGTCTATTATTATCCTGTTTTTTTTCAGTTACTTAAAGAGTTATAGATTTATTGATTTTGAAATATCTCATATATATCTTATCATTTATATCCCTATTTCAGTTTTTTTCATTTTTAGCTTTAGATTGTTAATATTTAAGGTATTTAAGGAATTCTTTTTAAAAAAGAATGGAATTTCAAAGATTTTAATAGCAGGTACTAATGATTTTGCTTTAATGTTAGCTGAAAAATTAAAAAATTATTCTCATTTTGGAATAGAAGTAATAGGTTTCTTATCTGAACATAAAGAGCAAGGAGTGTTAGGCACTTATGATGAACTTGAAGAAATCATAAAAAAGCATTCTATCACGGATCTTTTTATTGCTCTTTCTTTAAAAGATTATGAAACAATTATGAATTTAATTAAAATTGGGAATAATTTATTAATTGATATAAAATTGGTTCCGGATATTCTTCAGATTGCTTCATTAAAAGCTGGAATGGAACATATTGAGGGAGTACCTACAATAAATCTCGGTGATATGCCTCTTCACGGTGGGAGATTGGTTTTTAAAAGGATTTTTGACTTATTATTTACTATTATTGGGTTAGTATTGTTTTCTCCTCTATTTTTAATAATTTCTATACTTATAAAGATAAATTCAAAGGGCCCTGTGTTTTATATACAGAATAGAGTTGGACTTGATGGAAGAAATTTTAGAATGATAAAATTTAGAACTATGATTCATAATGCAGAAAGAGACACTGGTGCTATATGGTCTCCTCATAATGATGAGAGAATAACAAATGTGGGGAAGTTTTTGAGAAAATTTTCAATTGATGAATTACCACAATTATTGAATGTCTTAATGGGACATATGAGTCTTGTTGGCCCAAGACCTGAAAGACCTGAATTTGTTGAAAAATTTAAGGGTTATATTCCCAAATATATGCTTCGTCACAGGGTAAAAACGGGTATTACTGGCTGGGCTCAGGTTCATGGACTCAGAGGAAATACTCCCCTTGATAAAAGGATTGAGTTTGACATATATTATATACAAAATTGGACATTTAAACTCGATCTTGAAATATTATGGAGAACACTTTTAAAATTTCAATTTATTGACAAAACTAGTTAATGAAAAATAAGAAGATAAGAGATATTTATCATATTCTCTTACAACAATACGGACCACAGGGGTGGTGGCCTTTAATTGATCTGAGAGATGAAATTACTAATGGAATACATTTAAAGAATGGTTATCACCCAGGAGATTATTCTTTTCCTCAAAATGGGTCTCAGCAATTTGAGATCTGTGTTGGGGCCATTTTAACTCAGAATACAAGTTGGACACAGGTTGAGAAAGCTTTAGATAATCTTAAAAGAAAAGGGCTTCTTGATTTTAATATTTTAGATAAACTTGGAAGAGAAGAATTAATGTCAGAGATCAAACCTTCCGGGTATTTTAATCAAAAAGCGAGAAAAATAAAAATTTTTACGGATTTTTTTATAAAACTTAATGAAAGAATTCCGAAAAGGGAAGAACTTTTGAGAATTTGGGGAATTGGTAAAGAAACTGCTGATTCAATGCTCTTATATGCTTTTAAGTTGCCTTTTTTTGTGATTGATGCTTATACGAAGAGAATTTTTTCAAGAATTTTCAATAGAGTTATGGATAATTATGATGAAATGCAATCTTCATTTCAGAATGTGTTTAAGAATGAACTTGAACCTAATAAATTAATTATTTTCAATGAATTTCATTCGTTGATTGTGGAACATAGTAAAAATGTTTGTAAAAAGAGCCCAAATTGTTATAATTGTATTTTAAAGGATTTGTGCGATTATGACTGATAGTTTAGAAAAATTAAATATATCAAAAGAATTTCACCCGTTTTTAGACAATTTAAGTGAAGCTGCAGAGATAGAAGATAGAATACCATTTATTGGCAGAGAAAGAGAAATTGAAGCTGTAATGGAGACTTTGCTTCGAAAATTGAAAAACAATCTACTTTTAATTGGTAACCCTGGTGTTGGGAAAACAGCACTTATAACTGAAGTTGCATCCAGAATAAAAAAAGAAAAAACTCCTCCTATTTTAAGAAATAAGATTATTCTTGAGCTTTCTATGAATGCTTTTATCTATTCAAGAGATTCTATTGAGAGTTTAATTAAAGGTTTTGAGAGGCTATTTTCTGAGATAAAACAGAATAGGGATAAGATTATATTATTTCTTGATGAAATGCAGATGCAGTCAATTGTAGCATTCAATAAAAAAAATCAATACAATCAGATTCAGAATCTCTTGAAATCCTACATTACAAGTAGAGAATTAAATATAATTGCAGCAACAACACCTGAAAACTATTATAAATTTATAAAGAGTGATGAAGCCTTATCATTAAAATTTTCACCCATTTTGGTAAATGAACCAAATGAGAATGAGATGCTTAAAATTTTATATGGTGTAAAGCCCTATTTTGAAAAGTATTATTCTTTAAAAATACCGGAGAATCTTTTTGAGAAAATTTATTCTCTTTCTAAAAGTTTCATACCACATAGAGCATTTCCTCATAAGGCAATTGATCTTCTTGACATTTCTTGTTCAAAGGCTTCCTTAAAAAAGGAAATAGAATTGAACCCTGACTATTTCTATCAAAGTGTAAGCAGTATTTCCAAACTCCCGTATGAGGTTGTAAAAAAAGATCCTCAGGAGTATTGTAAAGGCATTCTTGATTTTCTAAAGAAAAATGTGGTAAATCAAAGGAATGCATTAGAGGAGACTGCAAGAATTATAAAGTTATCCAGGTTATCAAGACTTGAAGATCATGTTATTAATACAAAACCTGAGGGTATATTTCTCTTTTTAGGACCAACAGGAGTTGGAAAGAGTTATGTTTCATCAAAAATTGCAGCTTATTTATTTGGAATGGATTCTAAATTGAGAGTAATAGATCTTATTGATTATAAAAATCCTGATGATATAAGAAAACTTATAGGTGATGATAAGTCAAATCCAGGTGTTTTAATCCAGGAAGTTGAAAATCATCCTTTTTCAGTTATGTTATTTGAGAATATAGAAAATGTTCATTCTTCAATTTTATATTTTTTGGGTAAAGTTTTAAATAAAGGGGAAATTATTGATGCTTTTGGAAAAAAGCATTACCTATCAAATATAATATTTATTCTTAGCTTAACAAGTATTGGGGAAACAAGAAAGGAGAGCCATATTGGATTTGTTAAGGGAAATAGAATTTCAAATGAAGTAATTGTTCCTTTAAAAATAATGAATATGTTGGATTGGGTAGATGAAATAATAGAATTTTCTCCTTTAACAAAGGATCATTTAAGGCTTATTGCCACACAAAGAATTGATGAGTTGATATATGAAATGAACAAGAAATATAATGCTGCTATAGATATAAATAGAAATGTAGTTGATGTGATTTCTTATAGAGCTTTACAATCAGGGAGTTATGCTCATTCTGTTGTTGATATAATTGGAAAGGAATTAAAAACAAAGATCCTTGATTTTATTACAAAGAACAATAAAAAAATTAAGTTAGAGGTTGGAATTAAATCTCATAAAATTAAGATAAAAGTAAAATAAAGGTATCTTTTTTATAAAAAGATTTTTGGAGAGATTATATTAAGGGTGAAATAGTTATAATGTATGGATTAAACTGTTTTTAAAGAGAAGTATTTATGATATAATAACATTTTAAATGTGAGGAAGATATATGAAGAATATTAAACAGACTAGACCAAAAGGGATATTGTTCTGGGTAGCCTCTTTGATTATTATAATAGTGTTATGGAATATGTTATCTAATGTTACTGAGAGTGGGGTTGAAAAAATCGAATTTTCAGAGTTTATGCAAAGAGTAAGCAATAGTCAAATAGCTTCAGCCAAAATAAAAGGGAATGTTGTTACTGGAGACTTAAAATATAGTAATGCGGGTGATTTAAAGGGAAATAAATATAGAACCACAATCCCAAATAATTATCCTGATTTGTATACTCAATTGCTAAAAAAAGTAGGAAAGGTTGAAATTGAAGAATTAAATAAAAATGAGTGGATTTCAATATTGTTGTCCTGGGCTCCTTTTGTAATACTTATTGTTTTCTGGATTGCAATGATGAAGCAACAGGGAGGGGGAAAAGCTTTTAGTTTTGGAAAAAGTAAAGCAAAGATGTTTTCAGGTGAAAAAAACAAGAGCACTTTCAAAGATGTTGCTGGTGTTGATGAACCAAAAGAGGAACTTCAAGAGATTATTGAGTTTTTAAAAGAGCCAAAAAAGTTTCAGAGGTTAGGAGGCAAAATACCAAAAGGTGTACTTTTAGTAGGCCCTCCTGGAACTGGAAAAACTTTACTTGCTAAAGCAATTGCTGGAGAAGCAGAAGTACCTTTCTTTTCTATATCAGGTTCTGACTTTGTTGAATTGTTTGTTGGTGTTGGAGCCTCAAGAGTTAGAGATTTATTTGAGGAAGGTAAGAAACATGCACCCTGTATTATATTTATAGATGAGATTGATGCAGTTGGCAGGCAAAGAGGAGCAGGTCTGGGCGGTGGACATGATGAAAGAGAGCAAACCCTGAATCAATTATTGGTTGAAATGGATGGTTTTGCTCCAAATGAAGGTGTTATAATTATTGCAGCTACCAATAGACCGGACATACTGGATTCAGCACTTTTAAGACCAGGTAGATTTGACAGAAGAATAGTTATTCTTATTCCTGATGTAAAGGGAAGAGAAGAGATATTAATGGTTCATACTAGAAATATCCCAATTTCAAAAGATGTAGATCTTAAAGTATTAGCACGTTCAACACCAGGTTTTACAGGAGCTGACATTGCTAACATGGTAAATGAAGCAGCACTCTGGGCTTCAAGAAAAGGTAGGAAAAAGGTTGAAATGGATGATTTTGAGTATGCAAAAGATAAGGTTATGATGGGAACAGAAAGGAGGAGTATGATTATCTCTGAGAAGGAGAAACGAACAACTGCTTATCATGAAGCAGGTCATGCATTGGTAGCTGTTATGGAAAAAGAAGCTGATCCAATTCATAAAGTCTCTATAATTCCAAGAGGAATGGCTTTAGGTATAACTCAGCAATTACCTCTGGATGATAAATATACATACTCAAAACCCTATTTAGAAGCTCAACTTTCTGTTCTATTTGGAGGAAGGGTTTCAGAGGAAATTTTTTTAAATCAAATGACCACAGGCGCAGGAAATGATTTAGAGAGAGCAACTTCCATTGCTCGAAAAATGGTTTGTGAATGGGGGATGTCTTCTTTGGGTCCATTGTCATTCGGGAAGAAAGATGATATGATCTTTTTAGGAAGAGATATCATGTCTCATCCAGAATACTCTGAGGATACTTCAAGAAAAATCGATGAAGAGATAATAAAAATTATTGACAAAGCTTATAAAAATTCAAAAAGAATCATTACGGAGAATAAGGATAAACTTGAAAAAATAGCAAAATTATTATTGGAAAAAGAGTCTTTGAGTATTAATGATATTAATCCAATTATTTATGGGAAGAAACATAAGAAAGGAGGAATAAATTCAAAAAAACAAGTAGAGATTTCAAAGGTAAAAAATGATAAAAAAAATAAAAGTAAATGATTTTTGATTATATATATAATGCATTTTCAAAATTCAATTTTGGTGATGTTTTTGATATTCTTTTTTTATTTCTTTTGTTTTACTATTTGTTACTATTAATTAAAGGTACTAAATCATATCAAGTTGCGGTTGGCATACTTCTAATAGGAGTTTTAGCAATTGTTGCGAGTATGTTAAAGTTAACTGCGTTTTCATATATTCTTAATAATTTTCTTACATATCTGGTTTTTGCTATAATAGTATTATTTCAGGATGAGTTAAGAAAAATATTGGCTGAGATTGGGAGTAAATTAAGAACAAAATATGATTTAACAGCCAAGACTGAAATAATTGATGAGATTGTAAATACTGTTGTGGCTCTATCTCTTTCAAAAATAGGGGCTCTGATTGCAATTGAAAGAAATATTGATGTAAAGAATTATGTTAATAAACCGGTAAAGGTAGATGCAGAGGTAAGCAAAGATTTATTATTGACTATTTTTACACCTAATTCTCCATTACATGATGGTGCTGTGATCATTAGTAAAAACAGAGTTGCTTTAGCAAGGTGTTTTTTCCCCTTGCCACCGCTTTTGGAATTGAGCCCAAAGGGGACCAGGCATCTTGCAGCTATAGGAATTACTCAGCAGACTGATTGTATAGTTCTTGTTGTTTCAGAGGAAACCGGGAAAATTTCTCTTGCAATTAATGGAGAATTAATCAGGGGACTTGATAGAGAAGGTGTAAAAAGTAGGCTTTTACACTATAACATTTGAAGATGAAAATAAAGGATATTATTTTTAATAATTTTAATTTGAAAGTTTTAGCTCTTTTTATTGCGTTATTAACATGGATTTTAATTACAGGGAAAGAGAGAACTTATTTAGAAGAAACCATAGATGTTAATGTTGAATATATTAATGTTTCAAAAAATATTGATGTGAGAGATATAAACCCTGAAAAAGTAAGAATAAAGGTAAAGGGAACTTCAAATGAAATGAAGAAAATTTCTCCGAAAGATTTTAAATTGAAAATAGATTTGAGGGGTACTAATGAGAGTGTGAAATTAAATAAATTCACAAAAGATTATCTTGAATACCCTGAGAATATAAATATTGTATCTGTTTATCCGCAATGGATTGAAATTACTATTGAAGAATTTTCTATAAAAGAGGTCCCTATAAAAGTGAAATACACTGGTATGTTTAAAAAGGGGATAAGGTTAATTAAAAGGAGTATTAAACCTGAAAAAATCAGGATATACGGGTATAAACCTCAGATTAAAAATATAGATGTAGTTTATGCTACTGAAAGTATTGATCTTTCTAAAATAGATAAAACAACAACTATCAAACTCTCATTGAAAAAGAGAGAGGAAATTCTTAAATTTAAAGATTCTGATGAAGTTGAAGTTACAATAGTTGTGGAAAATAGAAATGTCAAGAATAGAAGAAAATAAATTATTTGGTACTGATGGAATTCGAGCTAAAGTAGGAAATTTCCCATTTGATGATAATTCCATTTTAAAAATTGGTAATTCTATTGGGAAGCTGTTTATAGACTCTAATATATTGATAGGGAGAGATACACGTATTTCCGGGAGTTTTTTTGAACACTTAATCGCTTCTGGCATTGCTGAAAATGCGAAGATAAGTTCTTTAGGGATTATTCCTACACCTGGACTCTCATATATAGTTAATCATTCTAATTTTGATTATGGAATAATGATTACTGCGTCTCATAACCCATATTTTTATAACGGGATAAAGATTTTTAAGAGTAATGGAGAAAAGATATCTGAAAAGAAAGAAAAAGAGATTGAGGATATGTTTTTTTCAATAAAACAAACAAGTTCGTGTGATCTTAATCTTATTGATAAAGAAAATGTAAAAAAAAAGTATGAAGAATTTTTAATTCGTGTTGCAGGAGATATAGGGAATAAAGGAATCAAATTGGTAGTTGATTGTGCAAATGGGGCAACTTTTGAGATTGCACCTATGGTGTTTAGAAAATTGGGCTTTGAAACAATTTTAATAAATGCTGAACCTGATGGGGAAAATATTAATTTGCATTGTGGGTCTACACACCTTGAAGATTTGAAAAAAAAGGTTATTATAGAAAATGCTGATTTGGGAATTGGATTTGATGGTGATGGAGATAGGGTGATTTTTCTTGATAATCAGGGAAATATTCTTGATGGTGATTTTTCTTTGTTTGTGATTTCTGAGTTTTTATCTGAATATGAAAAAGATTTTAATAAAGTTGTTGTTGGAACAATAATGTCGAATTTAGGGCTTGAAAATGCTTTGAAAAAAAAAGGTATTGATTTTTTAAGAACAATGGTGGGTGACAAAAATGTATATGAAGAGATGAGGTCTTCTAATTCAATTCTTGGTGGAGAGCAATCAGGGCATATAATTTTGAGAAATTTTCAAAAGACTGGGGATGGCATCCTCACAACTATTTTTTTTATAAAGTCTCTATTAAATTTAGGTTTAAAACCTTCAGATGTACACAAAGAGTTAGATTTATATCCTCAAAGAACTGTAAGTATTTTTGTTAAGGAAAAAAGGTTTTTAGAGGATTGGAAAGAGTTAAATGCTATGATAAAAGAGTTTAATAATAAATATGGAAAATACTCAAGGTTACTAATCAGGTATTCAGGTACAGAACCAAAAATAAGAATTATGATTGAATCAAAGTTTGGAGATGTTATTAATAAAAATATGGAAATTTTTGTAAATTTTTTAAAATCAAATATAGGAGATTAAAATGAAATTGGGAGTAAATATTGACCATATTGCAACATTGAGACAGGCAAGGATGACAAATGAACCAGATCCTGTATATGCAGCTGTTATTGCAGAACTTGCAGGGGCTGATGGTATCACTATTCATTTAAGACAAGATAGAAGGCATATCCAGGAAAAAGATTTGGAATTGTTGAGAGAAATTATTAAAACAAAATTGAACTTGGAAATGGCTATTTCAATGGAAATGGTTAAAATCGCATTAAAACACAAGCCTGATATTTGCACTCTTGTACCGGAAAGTTCTGAAGAGGTAACAACATCAGGGGGGCTTGATGTTGTTTTGTATATAGATAAAATTAAAGAGGTTGTAGGTAATCTAAAAGCTGCTGGGCTTGAAGTATCAATTTTTATTGACCCGGATGTAGATCAAATAAAGGCTTGCTATAGAATGGGAATAAATGCAATAGAGATAAATACTGGAGAGTATGCAGAAAATTGGAATAATAGTAATGCTGCATTTGAATTAGAAAAAATAAAAAAATCAGTCGGGTATGCTAAAAGAATGAACCTAAAAATTCTTGCAGGGCATGGACTAACTTATCAGAATGTAGGTCCTATTGTTGCAATGAGAGACATTGAGGAATTAAATATTGGGCATTCGATTATTGCAAATTCATCATTTTTAGGATTAGCAGAAGCAGTTAGGAGAATGAAGCATATAATGGAGGTCAATGAGGAGAAGAAATGATTTATGATGTGATTTTTATTGGCGGAGGATCTGCAGGTTATGAAGGGGGAATTGCTGCTGCTAAAAATGGTTTAAAGGTTGCAGTTGTGGAAATGGACAAGTTGGGGGGCACATGCTTGCAAAGAGGGTGTATCCCAACAAAAGTTTATCTTCATTCATTAAAGCTTTTAAAACAATTAAAATCATGTTCTAAATTAGGATTAAAAACCAATGATCTTATATTTGATATTGATAATATGATTAAACAGAAGAATAGGGTGGTTTCCAAATTAACAAAGGGAATTGAGTTTCTTTTTAATAAAAATAATATTGACCTTATAAATGGAGAAGCAAGAATCATTTCTGAAGATACTGTTTTGGTAAATGAAAAACAAGAACTAAAATCAAAAAATATTGTTATTTCAACAGGCACAAAACCTTTAGAACTTCCCTTTTTAAAGGTTGATGGAGAGTATGTAATCAATTCGGATATTGCTATTGATTTGAAAAAAATTCCTGATAAATTATTGGTTATCGGAGCGGGTGCTATTGGTCTTGAAATTGGCACTATTTATAATTATCTTGGTTCTGAGGTTTGTATTGTTGAAATTCTTGATAACATACTTCCTGGGTTGGATATAGAGCTTTCAGAAATGCTTGAAAAAGAGTTAAAAAAACAAAAGATGAACATATATACTTCTACATTTGTGTCTAAACCCGTGATTAATAGAGATAAACAGACAATAAGTTTTAGTTTTAAGAAACACGAAAATTTTTGGGAAGAAGAATTTTCTAAAGTTTTGCTTTCTGTTGGCAGGTCTCCGAATAGTGATAATATTTTTGATAAATCACTTAATATTGAAAGGGATAAAAAGGGTTTTATAAAAGTTAATAATAATCTTCAAACAGGAGAACCTAATATTTTCGCATGTGGCGATGTTATAGGAGAGCCATTGCTTGCACATAAGGCTTTTCGTCAGGCAATTGGAATCGTAGATTTTATAAAAGAAAGGAAAAAAATCCAGCAGCACATAATACCGGCTGCTGTTTTTACATTCCCAGAGATTGCTTCAGCTGGGTTATCTGAGGAGATGGCAAAAGAAAGAGGAATTGATATAAAAATTGGAAGATTCCCATATTCAGCTGGATCAAGGTCGAATGCTATTGATGAAAAAACAGGAATTATAAAGATCATTGCTGATAAGAATAATGTTATTCTTGGAGCTCACATTCTTGGTGCAGAAGCAGGAGAATTAATGCCTTTGCTTACTTATGCAATCTCAGAAAAAAAGAAAACCGATGATTTCAAAGAGTTGATTTTTATACATCCAACTCTTAGTGAAAATATCTGGGAAGCTATGGGTG
>JAUWNT010000039.1 GCA_030612495.1 Candidatus Aminicenantota bacterium | reverse complement strand
GGGGGTAAATCAGCTATTTTTTCATTGGTATCCCAGCAGGAGAAGATTGAGCTCTCAAAGGCAATCACCGAGAATCCCATCTTTTGATGGAGAAATTTTATGAGCCTGATCTTCATTTGACTAAACTCTTTTACCCCATGTTCCGATTCACCTAGTTGGACCAGTTTTTTCTCCCCAATTACTGATTTTAAAAACTCAAGATCACCAAACTCTTCTGAACTAATACTACCAATCTTTTTGTAATTCTTTTTAATCCAGTCAGCCCACTCTCTTTTAACCGTTACATCACAATCATCCTCAAAACCATCCCTATGAATCCGACAGCCAGAGAATGGGATCAAAAAAACAGCTATCATGATCAGGTAGACTAACTTGGTTCTAATTTTCAATTTTCACCTCTTTCAATCATATTGAAATATTAGAGGACTAATTATCGATTGTCAAGCCTTGTTTTTTACATAACTCATCTTTTTTGCAATCTTACTGACTGTTGAATAATGTAAATGAACAAAATTTATCTACCTTTAGGATCATCCATTATAAGTTAATTGTCAATAAAATAGACCAATTTTATTGATCTTTTTCTACAATATAACTTATAAACTAAAAATTATTCAGAATCTGGTTTATCACTCTTTTTGTCAGTAACATCGATTTTCTCTGATTGTTGTTCAGGTTCTACACTTTTTATAACCTCTTTTTTACTGGTTATTGTAAATGAAAATGCAAATATCAATACCCCGATAATACAAATAATTCCAGATAAAGCAATCACAGGAGTAACTAATTTGTCAACTATAATAAGCATTAAGTCTCCTGTTTTTTCAAAAACCAACTCCTCAAGCCTTGTATCAAAATAATTGTAATGAGAAAATTTCATTGCCCAGGGAATTATACCTTTTGCGAATGAAGCAATACCTAATGAGAACAGCCCTCCGACTAATGTAGCAGCACCGCTCCACCTTAAAAAACTTGATTTAGAAGTAGCAGCAATTAAAGCACCTAAACCTATAAAAAATATTGGAATTATAAAAAGTATATAAGTTAAAGATACTACTGTTTGTCCAACATCATATTCATAAGGCATTACAGGGACTCTTTGAAATATATTAATTTCATCAGGAATATCAGCCACACTTTTTCTAAACTCTATCTGAAAAATTGATGTTGCCTCTTTTAAATCGACAAGCCTACATGCGGGCAAATTTTTGAATATTTCCCCTTGTATAGCAGACTCTTGCCAAATTCGAAGCTCATCATCATTACATGGAGGTAATTTTGTCAGGATTTCTTCAATATATAAAGTAATGGCTTCCCCTTTAAGCACCTTTTTTAAAGGACGAAGGTCAAGCATTATAGGTTCTGGCTGCATTTCTCCTCTCAGGATCTTACCAATATTATTAAAAGATTCAGACAATTCATTTTCAAGCCAATCTAAAATACCAATCCTCTTTAATAAATCTTTAAATGAAGTATCTGTTTCTTTTATAGCTTGTAGCCATTTTCTTGTATTCTCATCAGTTATAACATCTTCCTGTAGCATTGATTCAAGCATATCATCTACAAAATCAGGAACTTTTGTTATAACCTCCTTAGGTAAATCAGAAAGAAATTCAGGAGAAACAACTGCTTTAGTTAAACCTACAGACCAGATAATGGCTAATATTGAAGGTATAGCTATGAACACAATTATTAATAAACCAATAATTTTTCTTGCTGGGTTCATATAAATTCTCCTTATTTAATTACATTTTTATTTTATCAAAATAAAAATAAAATTCCAAGATAAAAAAAGAGATATATTATATACGTTATTAAAAGCCTTTTTGTTCCCTTTATCTATGTGTTTTATTTTAAATTCAGGTTATACCCTGTTTTCTCATAAACTTGAGAAAAATCTTATTGATTTAAGTATCTTTTTAAACCCTTTTCCCATAAAGGCATTATATTTATTCGCTGATCTTTTAGGAATTTATTCTCAAGAACAGAATATTTAGGCCGGTTTACTTTTATTGCAAATTCTCCAGGAGCAGCTCTATTTAAAACAATATTTGTTTTTGAAATCGAAAAAATTTCTCTTGCAAATTCAAACCAGGAGCAACTCCCTTCAGCAGTTACATGATACAAGCCATATCTGGCGTTGCTACTAAGAATTTTAACAATTTGGTCTGCTATATCTCCAGTAAAAGTTGGTGTTAAAATTTCATCATCTACAACTCTAACTTCATCTCTCTCCCTTGCAAGTTTTAACATCAATTCTACAAAATTAGTTCCTTTAGCTCTACATGGATTTTTCCCATAAATTCCCGAAACTCTTAGAATAAAATATTTTTTTGCAATAGATTCAATAAAATACTCTCCTGAAAGTTTTGTATTCCCATAGACATTTAGAGGTAAGGGTTTATCCGTTTCAACATAAGGCTTCTTTTTATTCCCGTCAAACACATAATCTGTGCTTATATGTAGAAGAGTTGAATTTAAATCATTACAGATATGAGATAAATTTTTAGCTCCAATTCCATTAACCTTAAAAGAGTTTTCTGGATCGTTTTCACATTTTTCAACATTGTGCATTGCTGCAGTGTTTATTACTACATCAGGTTTTACCTCTTTTAAAAGACTTGAAACGCAGTCAATATTTGAAATTTCAATTTTATCATGATTTAATTCAACAAGCTCATTTTTAGTTTTTATAATTTTTTCACAAATATCTTTACCCAATTGACCATTTGCACCAATAACAGCTATTTTCATTTATTTTCTCGCTAATATTTTTTTAAAAACCTTAATGTTATAGTAATTAGGGTTATTAAAATCTTCAAACTTTTTTATATTATCAACAAGATCTTTAATAATCGATTCAACTCCATTCTGAGGATGGAAACTCAATACTTTTTTAGCTTTATCAAAACTAACCTTGTAATTTCTAAAATCCTTAATATGTTTTATATTTAAATCCACATTCAGATTCAAATACTTTTTTACACCTGCTTTCACTAAATCACCAATTTCTCCAACTGTATAGTTTCCAGAAGCAATATTAAAAATACCTGAAATAGTTTCATTCGTTTCAATGGCACGAATATAAGCCATTGCTGCATCATTGATGCTCAAAATCGGTCTCCAAATTGCAGGATTGTTTATGGTAATAGCCTTCTCAGTAAGAGCTGTTTTAAACATAGTGTTTACAACAAGATCAAGCCTCATTCTTGGGCTATAACCACATACAGTACCCTGTCTAAAAGCTATCACAGAAAATCCTTCTTCAATCATTTGAATAACTGCCTGCTCACCTTGAAGCTTTGAAATCCCATAAGGATAGTTAGATATTGCTGGAGAATTTTCATCATACAATTCATTCACAGTATAGCCATAAACTGAACATGAACCTGCATAAATAAACCTTTTAACTCCTGCCCTTTTTGATATATAACAAAGAAAAGCTGGAGCTGAGGCATTTGATATAAAATTTTTAGCTGGTGAAAATTCCGCCATAGGATCATTGGAAAGACCTGCAAGAAAAATAACCTGGTCGTAATCCTTCACATCATCTTCACAAAGTTCAAAAATATCTTTATTAATTGCACCTACTTCTTTTGGTAAATGATTGCCAAACCAGAAGAGGTCAATCACATCTACATTATAGCCTCTTTCAAGAAGTTTGGGGATCATTACAGAACCAATATATCCTGCGCCTCCGGCAATAAGTATTTTCATTTATATTACTCCTTATTTTATTAATATTTAAAATTATCTGAGTCTGGCCTCTCTAACCACTGTGCAAAAGTCTGAGCTTTTTCATCTTTTCCTGAAAGAATCGGGTTATTTATAGGCCATTCTATTCCAATATCAGGGTCATCCCACAAAATTCCAGATTCACATTTGTTACTATAAACACCAGTACATTTATATTGGATTTCTGCGTAATCTGAAAGAACACAAAATCCTCGAGCAAACCCAGCTGGAGCCCAAACCTGCTTTTTATTCTCTGCTGACACCTCTATACCAAACCATTTTCCTAAAGTCGGAGAACCTTTTCTAATATCAACAGCAACAAGAAATGCTTTCCCATATGTTACTCTCATTAATTTGCCCATAGGTGGTTGCCATTGAAAATGCAACCCCCTTACTACATTTTTTGCTGATTTTGAATGGTTATCCTGAACAAATTTATCTGGCAATCCTAATTCTTTAAACTGATCAGATCTAAAAGTTTCCATGAAAAAACCTCTATCATCCTCAAATACCTCAGGAGCAATAACCTTTAAACCATTTAAATGGTTAGATTCAACTTTTATCTGCATAATTTCTCCTTTTTTTATTAAATTTAAGTTTATACAAATAAATGATATTGTCAAGTTTTTTTTGATTTTTTCAAATTCAAAAAAACAATATTAACAATTATTGTGGAAAGTTTACATTTCTTACAATTATTATTGTCTTAAATATACAACCAATCAGCTTCCCTTTAAATTGCACCCTTATTGTATCTGGGGAAAACCTATATTCAAATATTATCTCCAAAACAATGAAGTATCAAGAGTATTGAAAAATAGAATTTACTAATAAGTTCTTAAGCTTTATTGGAATGTGGAATTATAACCCATAAAATCAAGTAAACTAAAATTCCAGGGAAAGCAACACTAAAAACTGACACAATTATGTAAATGACTCTTACAAGAGTGGGATCAATATCAAAATATTCTCCAATACCACCACAAATTCCTGCGATCATTCTATTTTTTTTTGATCTATATAACTTTTTCATCTCTCTTTACGGACTTAAAATCCTTACACATATATTTGAATTCACAAAAATTACACATATAGGATTCGTTTTTGTAGAAAAAAGCATCATCTATATTTTCAATAACATAATCAATTTGCTCTAACATCTTTTCAATATCATTTTCTTTAGGCTTTATATTTATCTCCTGATGATTTATATTTCTATGATTTTTTGAATAAATGATTTTGAATTTCACTTCAGGAATTGTATTGCAAAAAGATTTTTCAAACAAATATTTATAGATAAGAATCTGCAAATAAGAGGAGTTTACTCTTGATTTTGACCACTTTGAAGTTGTAGTCTTAAAATCTGTAATACTAAAATCCTTTTCAACCAAATCAATTATACCTCTTAGGTTTACACCTCTATTCGGTAACTCAACCTCTAATTCTTTCTCAACCATTAAAGGATTAATAAAATTAGCCATCTCTTTTAAAAAATATTTAACAAAAGCAATTCCCCTTTTTTTTACTTCATCAGAAGAACTAGTCCAAACCACTTTTCTCTCATTTTTTGCTAATTCATATTTTTCTAAAAAAACATCTATAAGATTACCATTATCAGGCTCTTTAGATTCAATTTTTTTATTTAAGTAATATTCAATTATAGAATGAAAAACACTTCCTAAAAGAATTTTATCACTTATTGGGGTTTGGATTTTCTCAATATATGTAAAATAGTATTTTAAAGGGCAAGTTTTATAAAGTTTTATCTGATTATAAGAAATATAATCTTTTGGAAGACTCATTAATGATTAAGCTTCTGCATTTGATTTCTTTAATAAATTGTTCAATCTAGATTTATACCTTGCTCCTGTTTTTCTATGAATTGTACCTTTTATAACAGTTTTATCTATAATAGAAATAACCTTTGGAAATAAAATTTCTGCCTCTTCAAATTCCTTTGAATCTACTTTTTTCTTGAACAATTTTATCTTATTTCTCATCTTTGAGCGATTCATTTTATTAATAATTCTCAGTTTTTCATCTCTTCTATATTTCTTAATTGCAGATTTATGATTTGCCATACTAATTTCCTCCAATAAATTCTAATAATACAAAAAATATCCGATTTTGTCAATAATAAACATATTTTTATTAAAGAAGTAAATGGCTGCCAATGTCATATTGTCAAACATCATTACGAATCATTTAAATTAAAATCAAATCTTTTTTAGTATTTCTTTCAAGTCTTCTGAAATAATTTCAACTCTTTGAGGTTTATCAACAAAAATCAAAGATTTTAACTTTTTCCCAACTTTTCTATGAATAAAATGTGAAGAAACCCACATAACAAGCCTGATTTCTCCTTTGTCAATTTCAATACATGTTATACCATCTGTATATACTCCTGCTCCTATATTAAAATAACAAGGGGCTTCAACATTTTTTAAGTGTGAAGTATATTTTAAACCAATAATTTCATCTTTGTATTTTTCACTCAGATTTTTTATCTTTTCAATCTGTTCTTCAAGTACCAATTTCTCTAACTTACCAGTTGTTTTTTCTAATTTTTCTTCTAATTTTTCTATATCAGGTATTTTTGAAGGTATTTTCGAAGTTGATTCAAATAAATAACCATGCGTATGGCCAGCGATTAGAAGCCTATTGTTTTTTTCAGCCCATTCTCTTAGATATTTATCACGCTTTTTTCTAACTTGAGCATTTTTTGAAGCCCTGTATTTTTTTCTTCCAAAAGTTCTAAACCATATTGAAGTCCAAAATCTAACAAACCCTTTACTTACTTTCCAGAATTGGTCAGATTCAAAACTCCCCTGGTGCCCATGAACAACAACAATTTTCTCACCCAATTGTAATGCTGGCAAAACCTTCAATTCAATATTTTTATCACTCAATAAGGGTTTAAGTAATTTATCAACTTTCTTTGGTTTCCTCCATTTAAAGTCATGATTACCAAAAATCCTGTAATATCTTTTAGCATTAAAAAATTTTCCTTCATAATGAAAAACTGTGTCCTTATAACGTTTTAATGCTTTTTTAACCTTAAATCCCCAGCATTCTTCTATATCTCCTACTTGAACTAATGTAAAATTATCATCAAAGTATTTATTCAAAGCAAAACAAAAAGTCGTTTCATTTTGAACAAAGGCATCAGATTTTTTGTTCCCGGAACCTTTATGAATATCACTAAAAAAAACATATCGATCATTTTCAATATTAAATTCAGTAATTGAATGTCCTTTTTTAAGATCTTCATCAATCCTTTCAAATGTTAAATCTCTTTCAGTCTTTGCTGCCATTATTATTTCTACTTTTTGCCTAGTTATTTTTAAACATTACAAGAATTGAAAAATATTGTCAAGAAACTTAGATTGAAAAATAAATATATCTCTTTTGCAAGATTTTGTATTCTGTATTGTTATATATTAGTTAAGTGAATATTAAACAAATTAATATTAATTACGTAAATACAATATAAATAAAGTAAATTGGTCTTAGGAGCTAATATGAAAAAAATCTTAATACTTTTAATTGTGATATTTTTTATTACTTTTACAAATAATTGTAACAAAAAGGAAAATAATATCTCAAATAATAAAAAAGCAGTAAACAAAACCCAAAAAAAAGGAAAGAAAAAATTAGATATTGATAAGCTTGATATACCAGAAAGAATGAAAAAAGCAATAAAAAATGGCAAAATCCCAATGGATAGGGTGAAACAATTTTTAGAAATGAGAAAGGGTGATTTGCCTCTTGTAAAAATAGAAAGCGTAAATAAAAAGAAAATAAATTTATTTTTAAATTTAAATGGAGTTGTTGAACCAGAAAAAAAGGTTGCAGTCTTTTCAAGGCTTTCTGCTTACGTAAAAAAAATAATAAAAGAAGAAGGAGCTTTTGTTAAAAAGAATGATATCCTTGCATTGCTTGATGATATTGAGGTGAAAATAAGCTATGAACAAGCAAAAATTCAACTAAAACAGGCTGAGATAAGCTTAAAAGATGAGGCAAATAATTATAAAAGAAATAAAGAGTTAATAAAGAGTGATCTTATATCTGAAAAAGATTTTCAAACCTCAGAAGCTAATTACCAAAAGGCAAAACTTGAGTATGAAAATAAACTCGAAAATTACAAAAACCTTGATCTTCAATTGAATTACACAAAAATTAGATCTCCAATCCAGGGTTATATTACAGAAAGGTTAATTGAAGTTGGAGCAAGGGTGAATCCTAATCAGCAAGTATTTACTGTTGAGGATTTTTCACCTCTATTAATAAAAGTATATGTACCTACCTCTGACATAATTAATTTAAAAAAAGGAATGGAAGCTGAGGTAACAACTGATGTTCTAAAAGGTTATAAATTTAATGGGAAAATAAAGTTAATCAACCCGAGAATTGATGTTCAGTCAGGAACTGTTAAGGTAACAGTTGAAATACCAGACCCAACTATGAAACTTAAACCAGGTATGTTTGTTGATGTAAAAATTTCAGTAAGCAGTAAGAATGATGCAATTATTATTCCAAAAAAAAGTATACTTTTAAAAAATAATAAAAGTTTTGTATTTATTTTCAAAAAAATGCAAGTTTTTAAAAAAGAGATAAAAACAGGTGTTTCAGAAGAAGATAATATTGAAGTAGTTGATGGTCTAAAGGAGGGAGATAGAATTGTAACAGTGGGAATCGAAACATTAAAAGATAAAATGAGAGTAAAGATAGCAAGATGAAAATAGTAAAATACTCTTTAAATCACCCTGTCTCTATTTTTATGTTTTTTTTAGGAGCAATTTTATTTGGATTTATATCATATTCTAAACTTTACTTAAATCTTTTACCAACTATTTCATATCCAACATTAACAATACAAACTGAATACCCTGGAACTGCTCCATCTGAAATAGAACATATTATTTCAAAACCTATAGAAGAATCAGTAGGAGTAGTTGACAATGTTGTACGTATATCATCAATATCCAGAGCTGAGATGTCAGAGGTTACAGTTGAATTTAATTGGAATACAAATATGGATTTTGCAACTTTGAAAATAAGAGAGAAACTTGATCTTCTGAATTTTCCTGTGGATGCAAAAAACCCCATTATCTTAAGGTATGATCCCAATACAGAACCAATAATAAAACTCGGAATATTTGGAAATCCTGAACTTTCAAGGATCAGGTATATTGCTGAAACAGAAATTAAGCAAGCAATCGAAAGTATTGAAGGAGTTGCAGCTTGCTCAATATCCGGTGGGTTTGAAGATGAAATTCATGTTGATATTGATGAAAAAAAGATTAGCCTTTTAAATATCCCTATTTCAACAATAGTAAATAGATTAGCAAGAGAAAATGTCAATCTTTCTGCTGGTATATTAAAACAAAAACATAGCCAATACCTTGTAAGAACAGTAAATGAATTCAAAACAGTTGATGAAATAAAAGACATTATAATAGAAAGAAGAGATAATATTCCAATAACTTTGGGATCCATAGGAGATGTTTTTAGAGGATATAAAGAGAGAAAGGTTATTTCAAGAGTAAATGGAAAGGAATGTATAGAAGCAGCAATTTTTAGGGCTGCAGACGCAAACACTGTGAGTGTATCCAATGCTGTAATGAACAAACTAAAAAGTATTGAAAAAAACATTTTAAAGCCAAGGGGTATGCATTACTTGAAAATAACAAATCAGGCTAAATTTATAAAAAATACTATAAATGAAGTAATTCAAACAGCAATCCTGGGAGGAATACTCGCGATCTTTGTATTATTATATTTCTTAAAAAACTTTAGGAGTACCATAATTATTGGCCTCTCTATACCAATATCAATAATTATTACCTTTTTTATGATGTACTCTTTTGACATCTCTTTAAACATTATTTCATTGGGAGGCCTTGCTTTGGGGATAGGAATGCTTGTAGATAGTTCTATTGTTGTGCTTGAATCTATTCAACGTTATAGGGATAAAGGCATGAGCCTCTATAATTCAGCTTTACAAGGAACTTCCGAGGTTGCGGGTGCTGTTACGGCTTCGACTTTTACAACTGTTGCTGTTTTTTTCCCGATTGTATTCATAAAAGGAATTGCAGGCCAACTTTTTAAAGACATGGCATTAACAATTGCATTCTCACTTCTAACATCTCTGGTTGTTTCTTTAACACTTGTACCCATGTTATTTTCAACATTAAGAAGAAAAAATACAAAAGAAAGATTTAACCATTTTTTAAAAAAGATATTTAAACCTATTGATAAAGTATATAATAATTTTTTTAATACATATATAAAATTCCAAAAAATTACATTTAGAAGAAAAAAAAGAGTTATTCTTATAGTTCTCTCAATATTTTTAATCTCTTTATTTCTGACAAAATTTATGGGCAAAGAATTAATTCCAGTTATATCTCAAGGAGAATTCTTAATAAATATAGAATTCAAACCTGGAACATCCTTATTTGAAAATGAATCTGTTATTTCTAAAATCACATCAAAATTAAAAAACCATAAGCAAATTGATAGCGTTTATGAGCTTATAGGAAAAGGTTCGAGAGGTGGAATCTCTTTTCAAGAAGAGAAAGAAAACCTTTCGGAAATTACAGTTAGATTAAAGGAAGGTATACTTGGGAAAAAAGAAGATAAGGTGATGAATAAAGTTAGAAAAGATTTAAAAGAATTTCCAAACTTAAAAAGCAAAGTTTACAAACCCAGACTATTTTCATTTAAAGCCCCATTAGAAATTGTAGTTTCAGGAAATGATCTTGGAAAACTTCAACAGATCTCAGATGAGCTTTTAGAAAAAATGAAAGGGATTGAGGGTTTAATTGACCTAAAATCAAGTATGGAAGAGGGTTATCCTGAAATACAGATCATATTTAACAGGGCTCTTCTTGCTTCACAGAATATAACGATTAATGAAGTTGGAAATCAAATCCGAAATAAAGTTGAAGGCGAAATTGCCACAAAATTCATTGAAAGAGACAGAGAAGTAGATATAAGAGTGAGAGTTTCTGAGAGTTTTAGAAATAATGTTGAAAAAATAAAAAGTATGAGTATAAAAAATGGATTAGGAATTAATGTTCCTCTAAAAGCAATTGCACATATAAAAATCAGTGAAGGACCAGCTGAAGTAAGAAGGATTTTTCAACAAAAGTCAGCAGTCATAACAGGTAATACATCAGGAATAGATCTGGAAACTGCTACCAAAAAAATTACACAAATAAAAGAAAATATAAATATCCCTCCTGATTATTCGATCTATTTTGCCGGACAAAGCATGGAAAAAAATGTTGCTTTTTCATCAATGATATTTGCTATTTTACTTGCAATATTCCTGGTCTATCTTGTTATGGCATCACAATTTGAATCCTTTAAAAAACCATTTATTATAATGTTCACGATTCCGCTTGGGATTATTGGGGTTGTTATTGCAGCAGTTCTATCAAGTATTTCAATTAATGTAATAGTATTGATCGGATTGGTTATATTATCAGGAATTATTGTAAATAACGCAATTGTTTTTGTAGATTATACTGGCCAACTTCAGCAAAAGGGTTTAAGAAAAATGGAGGCAATAAAAACCGCAGCAAGTGTTAGATGGAGGCCAATTTTGATGACAACCATTACCACAGTCCTTGCCCTTTTACCAATGGCTCTTGATTTCAAGGAGGGATACGAAATAAGAATTCCTTTAGCTGTAACACTCATTGGAGGATTAATTTTTGGAACTTTTCTCACTCTTATTTTTATACCTTTAATATACAGTATAATTGTAAAAGAAACTTCTTATGAGAAAAAACTTAAGGAGTAATAGTAAATATGAATCTTCCTGAATTCTCACTTAAAAGACCAGTTACTATTATTGTAGCAATGATAATAATTACAACAATAGGGATAATTTCTTTAATCAAACTCCCTTTAGAAATGTTTCCGGACATCTCCTTTCCTGGATTAATGGTGCAAGTCCCCTACCCTTCATCATCACCTGAAGAGGTTGAACGAATAATTACAAGACCCATTGAAGAAATATTATCTACAATTAACAATTTGAAAAATATAAAATCCACATCCTCATCTTCAAGCTCAAGAATTCATCTTGAATTTGAAAATGGAACAAACATGGATTATGCTTCAATGGAGATAAGAGATAAAATAGATCAAATTAGATATAAATTACCAGATGACATTGAAAAAATAAGGATAAGACGATGGTCAACATCTGACTTTCCTGTTATCTCTTTCAGTATCTCTATCCCGGGTGGTGATTTAAAAAATCTTTATGATACAGCTGAAAATGTAATACAACCTGAACTTGAAAGGATCGAAGGAGTAGCAAATGTTGATATAAGAGGGCTGAGGAATAAGCAATTAGTTATAACTCTAAACCCAAGTTTGTTTTATACATCTTCAATAAACATTCTTGACCTTATCAATACAATTAGAAATAATAATATTAATATTTCTGCCGGATATGTTGAAGAAAATAAAAGATTTGTATTAAGAGTTCCAGGTGAACTAAAACATGTAGAGCAAATCAAAGAACTCCCTGTAAATGATAAAGGTTTGAAAATTAAAGATATTGCAAAAATCACATATACATATCCTGAAAAAGAAAGGTTTTACAAATTGAATTCACATGATGCTCTTAGCTTTCGTATATATAGGGCATCAAATTCAAATGTTGTGGAAGTATGTAAAAGAGTAAGATCAACAATGGAAAAGATCCAAAAAAAGGGGAAAAATCTGGATAATATTAATATATTATATTTTCGTGATCAATCAGAAGATATACTCAACAGTCTTAGAGACCTTTCTTATGCAGGAATAATAGGAGCTCTGCTTGCAACTTTTACACTCTTTTTCTTTTTAAGGAAATTTAGAAGTACAATTATTATTGCAGTTGCAATCCCAATGTCAATGGTTTTTACATTCGGTTTTATGTATATATACAGAACATTATCATCTTCTTCAATTACAATAAATATCATATCATTAAGTGGACTAATGATGGCTGTGGGAATGCTTGTGGATAATGGTGTTGTAGTATTGGAGAATATATTTAGACTTCGCCAGGAAAAGAAATACTCTCCTTTTGAGGCATCTATAAAAGGCAGCAGCGAAGTGGCATTAGCTGTGACTGCATCCACATTAACAACTCTTGTTGTGTTTATTTCTTTAAGTTTCATTTCTGGATCAGGTTTTGGAAGATGGATGGGAGATTTTGCACTTACAATATCAATAGCATTAGTTGCTTCTCTTATTGTATCTTTAACATTTATACCACTTGCTGGAACAAAACTTCTAAAAGGAAAAACAAGAAAAAAAGCAAAATGGCTTGTAAAATTAACCTCGATTTATGAAAAAATAATAAGTTTTACAATAAAAAACCGGAAATCCAAGGCATTAACAATATCTGTTGCTGTTGGAATTCTAATTTCAGCTTTTCTAATGATGTCAAATGTAGAGAGAGAATTTTCACCAATGAGTGAAGAGAGAACAATTAGAGCTCAGCTTGTAATGCCCCAAAGTTATAGCTTGAGCGAGATGAATAATCTTTTCAATACATATGAAAATAAATTAAAAAACAAAAAAAAAGAACTCTCAATAAAAAATATGACTTCATACTATGGAATTACTAATAAAAGAGGTGGACAATATATTGGAAATATTACATTTTACCTTAGCGAATCAGGGCCCTCTATTTCTGAAACAAAAAAAAGCCTTAAAGAGCTCTTTCCCAAAAAACCTGGAGTAACACTAGAATTTGGTGAAAGAATGGGAAGGGGAGGTCACTCAGCAGGTATTTCAGTTGAATTAATAGGAATGGATTTCACTCAACTAACAGAATTGGTCCCAATTGTTAAAGAAAAATTAAAGGATATTAATGAAATTGAAGATATAACAACAGATCTTGAAGGTGGTGAAACTCAACTTATGGTTAAAGTCAATCGTGAAAAAGCAGAAAGCTCCGGTGTTGACAGCAGACAGGTAGCTCGGGTTTTAATGTCATCTATCTCAGACCGCCCCATAGGAAAATTCAAGACTGAAAATAAGGAAATCGACATCATTTTAAAGATGAAAAATGATGAAGGCTTCAATCAAGATGATTTAAAAAATATAAGTTTAAGAACAGCATCAAAAAGAATTCCTATATCTGCAATTTCTTCCTTTTCCTATAGAATGGGATCAATGTCAATACGAAAGGAAAACAAAAAATCAAAATTAAGAATAATGATTAATTCGAAAGCAAAAGGAATGATGAAGATTACAAATAAAATTCAACAGAGTATGAACACAATAAAATTCCCGGAAGGATATTCATGGAGCTTTGGTTCACGCTGGAGAAGGTTCAGGGAATCTCAGGAGAGCTCAAACCTTGCTATTATTCTGGCACTAATATTCATTTATATTATTATGGCATCCCTATTTGAATCATTTATTCACCCCCTGACAATACTAATGACAGTCCCTCTTGCTCTTTTCGGAGTTGCTCTTTTCTTTACAATTTTCGATATAACTCTAAATAATGCTTCATATCTTGGTTTATTGACCCTATTCGGTATTGTTGTAAACAATGGAATTTTATTAATTGACAGAATATTGAAACTAAGAAAAAAGGGAATGGAGAAAAACATAGCAATTATTCAAGCTGGAAAAGATAGAATGAGACCTATTATAATGACTGCAATTACAACAATTTTTGGTGTTCTTCCAATGGCTTTGCCAGTACTTTTACCACAACTATTTAAAGCAAGTCAGGGAAGAGCCCAGATGTGGGCGCCAATTAGTATTGCAATAATCGGAGGCTTAACAACATCAACCTTTTTTACTTTAATTATTCTTCCAACCTTATATTCAATATCAGATTCAGTTACAACACGCTTTAAAAAACTCCTTGGTTTTGAACATAATTAATACTAATTTCATTTTTAATCCAAAATTGTTATAATTAAGTACAAAAGAGGTGAAATAGTGTTAAAAAACAAAAAAGATAATAACAATAACAAAAAAGGAGAAGAACCGAAGTCTACAAAAATATATGCATGGAGTGATTTTATAAAATCCATAAGTAAAATCTTATGGGTTATTGTAATAATAATAATTCTAATATTACTCGGGCAGTTGTCTCTCTTTAAATCCTCAAAAAAAGATATAAAACCTCATGAAATAGTGAAAAAAAAGGTAGTAAGCACAGTAGACTGGAGTAAAGTTAATAAAGAAATTGAAATTATTTTAAAAGATGCAAGAAAAAAAACAGAAACCATAGCATCAAAAAAATTAAACCTCTGGATTGACAAAAACATGGAACGAGTGGATAAAAACTTCTTGAATTGGTATTTCAGTTACTGGACACAACAGGGAATCGGGCTAAAGAGCCTTTTATATCAGGTTTTACATTGGATTAATACAGATAGTCCAACTGCTGCTGAAAGGATCACTCTTCAAGTACAGGAGCAATTTTCAAATAGAGTTCTCAGACCTCAAATCGCTCAAATGGAGATTGAACGTATTATCAATGAAATTATCACTATTTATTCAGAATCAATACGAACAAAACTAAGAGGCATCCCTCAGGAATATAAGATAAAAAGATCCGATTGGGATAGATACATTGATGATATTTCAGTTATGGTCAAGAATGTTGAAGCTAACAGACAAACACCTGTTTCTTTAAAAGCTCTGGTAGGTGTTAGTGCTGGTGGCACAGTTATTATATTCCAATCACTTAAACCAATTATAACAAAAATCGGAAGCAAGATTTCAGCAAAACTTTCTACAAAAGCAGCTGCTAAAATGGCAACAAAAACAGGAGGCAAAGTAGCAGCAAAAGTAGGAGGAAAATTTGTTGGCACTATTATTGCTGTTGGAATTATTATCTGGGATGTGTGGGATCACTATCAGACAAAGAAAAAAGCCTTACCTATTCTAAGGGAAAATATATTTGACTATTTTAAAGAAGTAAAACAATCCATTCTTCATGATCCAGATTATGGTATTATGACTATAATATACGGAATGGAAGAAAGTATATTAGAAAGTTTGAATAAAAATAATATATCTTAATTTATATCCTACTA
>JAUWNT010000118.1 GCA_030612495.1 Candidatus Aminicenantota bacterium | reverse complement strand
TTTCGGAGGCTTTTTAAATCCAAGATAAACTGATAGTATGGAAGGGCCGATTTCCAGATCCCCAACCGCATTAGACAGTTTCGTTTTCGCATGTGTGTCTTTAAGAAGCTCTCCAATCACATTAGGCAACGCAGCATTGGCAACTATACATTTTCCATAAGCAGTTTGCTGTTCGCCTTTGGTTGCGGACTTTTTGCTGTACTTCACTCCAATTGCGACTCCATTTTCAATGACGATTTCATCGACCATATGATTGTATATGATTTTCCCATTGTGATCTTCAATAATTGAGGCCAGGTAATCCGAAAGCATTTGCGATCCGCCCTTAATAAAATAACCTCCACCGCTGAAGTAGCTCCCCTGTGCTACAGAGTAATACAAAAGCGTCATCGTATAGGGATCATCATGGTAGTAACCGAGATTGGCTAGCAGTACTAATTTAAGGTCTTCATCATCGAACAAGGTATCCAGAAACTGGCCGACAGTAGTATTCTCACGAATCATCAAATTAGGAACCAGTAAAGGAAATAAAGGCATTGAGAGCAACATACGCCATTTTTGACGGGGCACTCTAAAAACTTCTTTTCGCAGTGCGAGTATTACCTTAAAAAATTTGAGAATGCCTTTTTTTTCTGCAGGAAAGCGTTCTGTTAGAACCTTAATCGCTTGTTCGTAACTATCCGGAATAGTTATATCAACTCCAGGATTAACGAACCGGTAAAATTCAGGGACGCGCTTAAACTCTAAATTATCAAGGACACCGAGTTCTTTAAATATTTTTAATTTCGGATCACCCTTGTCCAGTCCATCAATCATGTGCAGGCCGACTTCGACTTTAAAATCTTTCCGCGTGAAAGTAGTCGCACATCCTCCTGGAATGCTCTGTTGCTCAATGAGCAGGACTTTTTCACCTTCTCTAGATAATTTTGCACCTGCGGTCAAACCGCCCAATCCGGAGCCAATGATTATTACATCGTAACTCATTATTACCCTCCTTTCTTTTACGTTCTATCTCATAACAGATAAAATAAAAAGACCTTTCCTCAGCTAACTTTTTTTTTATTATTATGTATAAGATATTATATTGATATAAAAAATTTCTTATGTCAATAAACTTTTGTAAATTTTACAAAAAACATGTTTTATACTATATAACGACAAAGCATAACCTGTCGCTATGGAGAACAGCGGGGCGTAAGCATATTACTCGTGACATCCATCCTTATTATTCAGGGATTGGGGGCAATGCCTTGGATTTGATAGTTGCGTAAAAAGTAGCACCTAAAATTATTGCACCTCCCAAAATTACTCTCGTTGTTGGTATCTCACTCAATATAATGATTGCAAATATAATTCCGTAAACAGGTTCAAGACTTGCAATTATGCTAGCTGTTTGAGCTTTTACATTAGTTAATCCTTTGATAAATAATGAATGAGCAGTAGCAGTAAATACTACACCCAACAAAACTAGTAATAATATATTATTCAGTAGGAAAATTGGTTTGCTAATAAACAAAAAAGGGATTAAGACAATTGTTGCAATTGAATCTTGGTAAAAAGCAATAACTAAAGCTGAATAATCTTTTACATATTTACGGTTTAGAATTGACAGGATAGCAAAAGTAAATCCAGAAGCAATGCCCCATAAAACACCTTGAGTTATATTGTTGCCAAGTTCGAATTTTGGGATCACTAAAGCTACTCCTAAAAGCGTGATAAAGACAATTACAATATCTGGCAATTTGATTTTTTCTTTGAAGAAATATGGCTCTAGGAATGTTGTAAAAACAGGAAATGTTGAGAACGATAGCAACCCAACAGCAACAGTAGACACTTGAATAGATTGGAAAAAAGTAACCCAATGAATTGCTAGAATTACGCCTAAAATTGTCAGATAAAAATAATCCTTTTTTTGTTTTAGTTTTATGCTTTGTTTCAGATAGAACAGAATAAAAACGATAAATACAGTAGCAAATAAAACTCTACCAAGGACAATAATTGTTGAAGGTAAATCAACCAATTTTCCAAAAAGACCAGCAAGCCCAAATAAAAAAACAGCAATATGAACTTGAACCAAATTTTTAGTATTTGCAATCATAATTAAGTTATAAAAGCGATTATTTAAATACGATATCCCTCAATATTTTATCCGTTTCTTGTTTTTATTTCTTACACATAACTCCTTTTTATATTGTTATGTATAAGATATTATATTGATATAAAAAAATTTTAATGTCAACAAATTTTTGTAATTTCAGGGAAGATGTTTTTTCTTTTTATAAAAAATCCGGCTATTCTTTTTAGAAGAAAAAAAGAGGCACCAAGAAATGTGAAACTAAAGATCAAACCTCCCAGATCCTTAGAAAAATTCAAATTAGCAATATCAGGTAAAAAATATCCAATAACTCCACCTATAGCAAACATAATCAATGGAATACCATACAAAAGTAATGAAAATTTATTTATTTCCTCTTCTGAATATTTAAAGATAACTCTATCACCTATTTTTGCATTAATTGGATTTTTAACTTCAATCTTTGAAAGGTCTTTGTTTCCTGTACACATCCATGAATGAGAACATGTTGCACACCTTGTTTTATTAAGGACCTCTACTAAACACTTATTATCCATATTTTCCAATACTATTCCTTCTTCGAAATTCATTTTATTTTCAAAATCCTGGTTGTTTAACAAAAAGATCGGGATATTTTTTCTGCAACCTCTTTTTAAAAAATCTTTCTGCGTCTGCTTTCAAACTAAAATTTTCTAATTCTTTTACAATTTCTTTAATATAACTATAGTCTATTTTAGTAAATATTCTCTTAATTTCAATAATTGAAAAAGGATTCATTGAAAAATTTGTAAAACCCATACCAAGAAGCATTAGAGCAGTAAGTGCTCTACCAGCCATTTCACCGCACACTACAACCTCTTTACCTATTTTTGAGATTTCATGTTTTATCTCAAACAGAACCTGAATAACTGCAGGATGAAACGGATTAAAAAGATAAGAAACTGAACTATTATTTCTATCAACAGCAAGTAAATATTGAATTAAATCATTTGTTCCAATTGAAAAAAAATCGATCTCTTCTTTTAGATATTTAATTATTTTAACAGCACCTGGAATCTCTATCATAATACCAATTTCAACATTTTTCCCAGGTAATCTTTTCTCCATTTTAAGTTCATCTCTTAATTCATGTATCATCTTCTTTATCGAATGGATTTCTTCAATCTCTGTTATCATTGGAAATAGAATCTTTATATTACCTGATTCATTTGCCCTCAATATAGCTTTTATCTGAGTTCTGAATAATTTCTCCTCTTTAAGAAATAATCTGACAGCCATTTTACCAAGAGCTGGATTCTCTTCTTTAACAGATTTAAAATAATTATAGCTTTTATCCCTGCCTACATCAAATGTTCTTATAGTCAATGGATTAGGAAAAATTTTTTGAGCAATATTTTTATATATCATATATTGTTTATCAACTGAAAGAGCCACAGATTCATCTGAAAAAAGAAATTCCGTCCTATAAAGACCTATACCTTTTGCTGCATGAGCCTGAACAAGATCCACTTCAGTCGGTAATTCTATGTTTGCCAAAAGATTGAATTGCTTCTTATCTTTTGTTACATCAGGCAAAAGAATAACCTTATCAAGCTTTTTTTTATATGCCTGATATTTCTTTTTTTTTATATGATATTTATTTAAAACCGTGTTTGATGGATTTATTATAATTTCACCGTTTAACCCATCAAGAATTAAAAAATCATCATTTTTAATTATTTCTGTTGCATTTTTTGTATCTAATATTGTAGGGATTTCCAAAGTCCTGGCTAAAATAACAGTATGAGAAGTTTCACCACCTTCATTTAATATAATACCCAACAGCTTTGCTTTTGACATCAAATTAGCTGCAATTGAAGGTGGAATATCATCAGATACAAGAATAACATTTTCTATATCCTTATCAATTTGTTTTTCACTATTTTTTAGATTTCTTATTAACCTATTCAATACGTCTGAAATATCATTCCTTTTTTCCCTGAATGAAATGTCAGAAATATTATCAAAAAAATCAATATATTTTTCATCAACCTGCTTGATAGCCCACTCACTCCTTACTGAGTTTGATGAAATTAGATCCTTTATATCATCTATTAAATCTCCATCTTTTAAAAGTAAATATTGAGTTTCAATTATCAATGCTGAATCTTTTTCCATTACTTTTTCAAGATCATTATATATTTTTTTTAATTGTGCTCGAGTCTTTTTTACAGCATTATCAAACCTTTGAATTTCAATATCAATTAAATTTTTTTCAATCTTTTGTTTAAATATAATTTTTTTCTCATAATTGAAAATCAAAGCCTTACCAAAAACTATTCCAGGTGAAACTGGTTTACCATTAATTTTTTTCATTAAAATTAGCAATCTTCAAATAGCCCCTAACTCTCCTCATCAAACTTCTTATCGAATAGCTTTTTTATTTCTTTAACAGCTCTTGTTTCATCTTTGCCATCAGCAATAATTGAAATATAATTACCAATAGAAGCAGCCAGAGTTAAAATCCCCAGAAGGCTTTTTGCATTTACTTTATCCTCATTAAAAACAATAAAAATATCTGAATCAAAGGTGTTTGCTAAGTGTGACAATTTTGCAGCGGCCCTTGCATGAAGCCCTAATTTATTAATTATTTCAACTTTTTCCTCAATCATTTTTTTTCTCCTAAATATTCACCTATTATATTTACACCTTCAATAGCACCTTTTTTTACAATTTTTGCTAATTTTTTAAAATCCATATTTTTTTCTCTGTATGTCAAGAATTTCAACAGGCCTGGGAGATTAATTCCAGTTATAACTTCAATATTTTTATCAACAAATTCAAAACAGATATTTGATGGTGATCCTCCAAACATATCTGTAAATATCATAATCTTATTCCCTTTATTCTTTTCAATAAAATTTTCAAGTTTATTAATAGCACTTGTCCCATCCTCTTCCCAGTTAAAGCATATACATTCTATATCTATATTTTTTTCAAATATTTTTTCACAAACTTTAATTAATTCTTTACCTAGATCCCCATGAGTTATAATTAAGCTCTTTATCATTTTTTTTCCTTTCCATACAAATGTTCTATAAAAGATTTCTTACCTCTTTTTATTGAGATAAAATACTTTACTGCAACCTCAATTAAAGTTGATAAATCTCTTCCAGGAGCAACTGGGATATCAAACATCGGAATATCTTTTCCAAGTACATGAAAATATAGATTCCCTTCTCCAAGCCTATCATATTTCTTTTTAGTACTCCATCTCTCAAGATTTACAACCATATCAAGTCTTTTTTCCTCTAAAAGTGCACCTGCACCAAAAATATCTATAATATTAATAATACCTAAACCTCTTACCTCTATCCACTCTTTTATTTTATCAATTGGCCTACCAATTGGCTCATCATTTGAATTAAGGTAGAATTCTATTAAATCATCAGCAACAAGGTTATAGCCCTTATTTATAAGCTCTAATGCTGTCTCACTTTTACCAATCCCTGAATCTCCCTTTATTAAAATACCGAGCCCTAATATATCCATCAACACACCATTGATCTTAATTTTTTTAGAAAAATATCTAAAAAGCAAAGAACACAACCTTGAGGTTAAAAGAGATGAACTTAAATTTGATATTAAAATCGGGGTTTTATATTTCCTTGCAATTGATATTATTAACTCATCTATTTCTTGATTTTCAGCAACAACTACTGCTGGTAACTTTATAGCAAAAAATTTCTTTAATTGTATCTCTCTTTTTTTAGAATCCAATTGATTTAAATATCCCATTTCAGTTTTACCAAAAATCTGTATTCTACCTCTGTTTAAATACTTAAAATACCCTGCAATAGCTAAACCAGGTTTTTGAGCTCTTGGATGGCTGACCTTGTTAGTAACCCATTTTTTGTTATATACTTTTACTATTCTTAGATCATTCTGTTCTATGATCTTGCTTATCTCTATACCTTCATTTATTCTAATCATCTAAAATCTCATATTTTTTAATAATATCAATCACTTTTTCATCAGTTTCTGCTGAAATCAATTCTTTAATTAATTTATTAGATTTTTTTATTAAAGAAGCCGCAGCAGCAAGAATCTGGAGATGTATTATAGGAGAATCAATAGGAGAAAGGATTAGAACAATAAAATGAACCAACTTCTTATCATCTTTATTATATAAAACACCATTTCTTGAAATAGCAACAAATATTA
>JAUWNT010000182.1 GCA_030612495.1 Candidatus Aminicenantota bacterium | reverse complement strand
GCATGTGTTAAGATTAACCAATTATTTTACCAAAGACCTTTATTTTAAATTCTTTTATCAAACTCATACTGCTATTTCAAAAATCAATTTTCAGGCCATGTTTGTGTATCGGTATAAACCTCCCTTTGGTACCATCCAGTTAGCCTATCAAAAAGGATCTTTGCGTTTTGGGGAAAAGGGAGACCAGGAGCAGAGCTTATTTTTAAAACTCACATATGTGTTTTAATAGGAATAAGTGATGGGTGGATGAGTAAATGGGTAAATGGGTGGATGAGTAAATGGGTAAATGGGTGAAGAGTGATGTGTAGGGGCCGGGTTTATCCCTGCCCAGAGTCAGTTTTGAGTTTTGAGTGTTAAGTTTTGAGTTGAAAAAAGATAAAATTAATGAATATTAAAAAAAATCATATTATAAAATTCTAAATAAAATTATTTTGATATTAATATGAAGCTTGTTTTTTAAGAGAAATACTGGTATATGTATAAATAATTTATTAGAAACAGTAAAATGTGTATAAAAACTGATGAAACCAAGGAGTATAAAGATGTGTAATAAATTTGCTTCGTATGTATTTGATTTTAATAAGATGGGGAAGAATTTATCTCCTAAAATATTCAGACAATTTAAAAAAACGGTTGACCAAAAAAAATCTCTTAACCCTGAGGTTGCTGAAATAATTGCAAAGGAAATAAAAAAATGGGCTGAATCAATGGAAGCCACTCATTTTACTCATTGGTTTTTACCTCTTACTGGTTTGACTGCTGAGAAACAAAACACATTTCTTCACAGAAATATAGATGGGAAAATTATTGAAGATTTTTCCGGGAAAGATTTAACAAAAGGTGAACCAGATGCATCTTCTTTTCCTCATGGTGGTATGAGATCAACTTTTGAAGCAAGGGGTTATACAGCCTGGGATCCAAGTTCACCTGTGTTTGTTGTTAAGAACAGTAAATGTTGTATTCTCTATATTCCCTCTGTTTTTTTTGGATACAATGGAAAAGTCTTGGATAAAAAAACACCTTTACTTCGTTCATTAAAATTAATAAATGATATTTCTCTTGAGATACTAAAGTTGTTTAATCAAAACTCGAAATGGGTAAAAAACATGGTTGGACCTGAGCAGGAATTTTTTTTAGTTATGAATAAAGATTTTATGTCAAGGCCTGATTTAAGAACAATTGGTAGAGTGATTTTCTCTTCAAGACCTCCAAAGGGTCAGCAGATGGGCGATCATTATTTTGGTGCTATTCCTGAGAGAGTTATAAAATTTTTTAGTGATGTTGGACAAGAAGCATTTAGGCTTGGAATCCCAATAAAAACCAGGCATAATGAAGTAGCACCAAATCAGTATGAAATTACTCCTATATATGAAGAGGCTAATATTTGTGCTGATCATAATCAAATGCTCATGGAAATTTTAAAAAAAATTGCAAAAAGGCATGGTATGGTGTGCCTTCTTCATGAAAAGCCTTTTAGATTTTTTAATGGAAGTGGGAAACATATAAATTGGTCATTAATGGATAGCAAAGGGAGAAATATTTTAACTCCTGGGACATCGAAATCTTCTAGATTAGTTTTTTTAACCTTTTTAACTGGCTTTATTATTGGAATGAATCAAAACAGTGATCTTCTTCAATCTGTTCTTGCATCTCCTGGAAATGAATTAAGATTGGGAGGAAATGAAGCACCACCAAGAGTTATTTCTATAAATCTTGGTGAAGAATTAAATTGTATTATACAAAATCTTGAAAAGTTTATTTCTGAGAAGAGAAAAAAATCATCTATGATACAATTTGAGAAATTTATTCCTCCAATCTTACAGGATATGTCAGATAGAAATCGCACTTCTCCTGTTGCTTTTACTGGAAATAAATTCGAATTCCGTATGCCCGGAGCATCTGCTTCTATTGCTTTTCCTATTGCTGTGATAAATCTTATTGTTGCACATGGTTTAAATAATGTTTTTAAAGAGATAAAATCGATTAATAACGAGCATAAAATATTAGAAAAACTTAATGATCTTATACAAAAAAATATAGCAATTGTTTTTGATGGTGATAATTACAGTTCAGATTGGAAAATAGAAGCAAAAAAAAGGGGACTTTATATACCAGCTTCAATTCCTCAAACAATTGATAGGCTTAAAGCAAAAAAGAATGTTTCTCTTTTTGAGAAATATAATATTCTAAAAAAAGATGAAATAGAGGCAAGGGCTAAGATAAAAATTGAGATGTATATAAAGACAATTGAAATGGAACTCAGGGTTGCAAGGTATATGCTTAGAGCATATATTATTCCTGCAGCTTTAAAAAATCAGGATTTACTTTTAAAGGCTGTTAAAGATTTCCCCTTAGAGATTTTAAATAAAAATCCCGAGATATTAGATAATCAATATGATTTTATATTAAAATTTACAAAGAAGATTAATAAAGCAATGGAAATTCTCTCTATTTTGGATGAGGATAATGAAAAGTTGAAGAATGGGAATAATAGAAATAGATCTAAATTGTGTTCTGAAATTATAAGACCACATATTATAGAGGCTTCAAAGGTTGTACAAAAAATAGAGGAGAGAGTTGACAGACAATTTTGGTCTATGCCACGTATAACAGATATGCTCTTTCGTTAATAAGCCCAAAGTCAGTAGGAGTTTGATTTATCAAACCCAAAGTAAAAAGGTAAAAGTAAAAAGTAAAGAGTTAATGGATAATAGGATTGAATGGCTGAAGAATTAAGCAGAGGTGTTAAAACCTTACTCGGTGATCCGAAAAGGGCTGTACTCAAGCTCTCTGGCCCCATGATCATTGGGATGCTTGTTCAGTCTCTTTACAATATCGTTGATGGGATCTGGGTCGCAGGATTAGGATCAGATGCTTTAGCTTCGATTGGCTTATTCTTCCCATTATTTATGGTTATAATATCTTTCGCTGCTGGAATAGGGGTTGGCGGCAGTTCGGCAATATCAAGGAAAATCGGAGCCAGGGATAAAAATATGGCTGATTCCGCTGCAATACACACCATTGTGATTGGTATCATTGCCGGTATATTATTTACATGTATTATGTTTCCGTTTCTCAGAGGTATATTTACTTTAATTGGGGCTAAAGAAAACGTTGTTCAGTTAGTTGTCAGGTATGCTCGTATTCTTGTTTGTGGTTCAGTGATATTGGTTTTTACAAACATTGCCACAGGTATTCTTCGAGGTGAAGGTGATACCAAAAGGGCAATGTATGCTATGATCTTGGGAGCAGGCCTGAATATCATATTAGACCCGATCTTCATTTATAAATTAGAAATGGGTATTGTTGGTGCTGCATGGGCGACTCTCACCTCAATATCTGTTACTTCAGTATTAATGATCTTCTGGATTTTTATAAAGAAAAATACGTATGTCAATATTAGGTTTAAAAGCTTTAAATTTAATAAAAAGATTGTAAAAGAAATCTTTAGAGTAGGAATTCCATCTTCTTTTGCCCAACTTTCAATGTCTCTGACAATGTTTCTGTTGAACATCATAATCGTCAAAGCCGCAGGCACGGATGGAATTGCAGTATTCACGAGTGCCTGGCGGATCATAACACTCGGTACAATGCCATTAATAGGAATTGCTATGGGTGTTACTGCAGTTACAGGAGCTGCTTATGGTGCTAGAAATATTGATAAGCTAAAGGTTGGATATCTCTTTGGTATAAAGTTCGGATTTATTATAGAACTCGGAATCGTAGCTCTGGTCATTAT
>JAUWNT010000107.1 GCA_030612495.1 Candidatus Aminicenantota bacterium | reverse complement strand
TTGAGCTTTCATTGGGAAATTTGTTTTGGGCAAATTCAGTGTGTCTTTCCATTTAACTTTTTTTTCTTCTGACATTTTAAACTCCAAAAAATTTTATCTGTTATTTTCTCTCATTTTCCCCATTTAGTCAAGTATTTATGCTAGGGGTCAAGTCTACGTTTGACCTTTGAGGGTATCATTCTTGATTTCTTCAAGCCTCTTTTGCATATAATCATATAAAAATATTATTAAATTTTTAAATAAAAGTCAAACGTAGACTTGACCCCTTCTTTAAGACCCCTTCTTTAAGAGCGCAAATATGATGCACCATTCACATCAATAATTGCTCCTGTCATATATTCTGAACCCTCTGCTGCTAGAAACAAAACAGCTTGCGCAACCTCTTCTGGTTTTGCCACTCTACCAATAGGGCTTTGGTTTCTTATCTCATCTCCATTTGGGCCTGACAATATCTCAGAGGTCATGTCTGTCTCTACAAAACCTGGAGCAACAACACCTATAAATATATTGTGTTTTGCAAGCTTCTGCGCTAATGATTGGCTCATAGCATTTAAACCAGCTTTACTTGCACCATACGCCGGGCAATCCGGTTCGCCACGAAATGCACCACGTGATGAGATATTTACTATTTTACCACCATTATTTTTCATCATATACTGTATAGCACAATAGGAAATATTTGCAGGACCAATTAGATTAATCTCAAGTATCTCTTTCCAGGACCTCTGCCATGTTGCATAATCGACTTTATCTATGTGAAGATCATTTATAATGCCAGCGTTATTTACAACAATGTCCAGTTTTCCGAATTTTGATATTACAGTATCAATGAGCTGTTTAACAGAATCTGGTTGCGAAACATCTGCTTGAATAATAAGATGAGGACCTCCTAACAAAGAATCAATTGTTTCATGCGCAGCCTGGAGATTTGTATTATAACTAATAGCAACGCAAGCTCCATGTTTTGCAAAAGCTTTTGCAATAGCTTTACCTATACCTCTGGAACCTCCTGTAATTAATACATGTTTCCCTGAAAAATCCATTAGTTAGCCCCCTCTTAAAATTTAGATTTCTAAATTATACTGATCTATGTAATTTTTTCAAGCTAAATCTGCTCCATTATTGAATGAAAGGAAATTCGCTAATTCTTAACCGTGTGCAGCCATAGGGTACCAATTGTATAGTTTCCACAGCAGATTTGGATTTAACCGGACTTATAGGTGGTACATCTGCTGAATCGTTTTTTAATGTCCATTTTTCTATCTTTCTTCCCTTAACATCAAGAACAATCGGTGCTTCATAAAGCCATTTTTGGTATTTCTGTTTCTTCCTATCGTAAATCAGTTCGCCAATATCTGCAAACGGATATTGTGTTATTTTATGTATGTGTACTTTAATCGATTGATCAAGTTTATCCGGATTCAATATTAAGCCATAGTTCCAGGATGTTGTTGGCCTGATTTCCCAATCTACAGATCCCATATAATCAATACTTTTACTGTATTTAGTGTCAATTTTGACTTTTTTATAATCTTTGCCAATTCTCAATGCATAATATAATGGCCCGCGCAGAATCGATACAGCATGATTAAACCGTTGCTCTAATCTCAAATAAAAGGGGATGTTTAATTCAATAATATCTCCGTCATTCCATAGCTTTTGAACTTTGTGCATTTTACCGGGTGTACACGATTCGGTTTTACCTGATACGATTATCTGTACATTTTTAGCCCAACCCGGAATTCTGAGATAAATCGGGAAAAAAGTTGCTTCTCTTGTTTTGATTGTAAAGTGTATTCTTCCGTCAAAAGGGTATTTAGTATCTTCAATGATAGTTACTTCTTTGTGTGTACCAACTTTAACTTTAACTGTACATGGACCATAAGCTAAAGCAACAACCCCTTTATCATGTGTTGCCATCCACATTGTTTGGACAAACTTTGGCCAGCCCTGATGCATATTAGCCAGGCAACATGGATAGTTGGGCATTAAACCATATATGTTGGAATCAGGACCATTTGTACTCCATTGCCGCTTTGCTTTTGTAACCAACACCTGGTTGGCCTGTTGGTCGTATTGGTGTGCCCAATAATCAGGTGTTATTGTACCGGAGAGTGAATTATAAGCTAAAATTTCGAGACGATCGGCAAAATTGGTATCTCCTAAAATTTCCAAAAGCTGCTCAATAGAGAACATATATTCTACAACAGAACATAATTCCGTACCTTGAACAGGATTCTTGCCGGAAAGATGTTCATCACCAGAGAATCGGCCTCCCACCTGACCATGGTGTAGGTCATATTTTTGCAGGGCCTCATACACAGATTTTTTGAAATATTCATCTTTAGATTGTTGATACCATAACCCTGGATATTTTACAGCCATTGCATTATTGACTACATGAGCTGTTAAACCTTCTGCTTTCCAGTTATGGGGAATTTTATTATCCGCAATAGCCTGAGAATCCCATGGAAAGTCATAATAATATTTTGCCCAATTGAAACTATTCTGCTGGATACTCTGAATGGCTTTGAGAATATCCTTATCACCAGTTATTCTGTACAACCAGTAACCTGTTACTGCATTTTCCATGGCACGCACCCCACGCCATGCTTTATCTGGCCAATCTGGTTTGTTCCTGGCTAAATATTTAAAATATTTTTTTATAACATTTAAAGCTTGTTCATCATTGGTTGCTTCATAGTATTGCATTAAAACTTTTAATCCTACGGCTAATGGCCAGCGGTCAGAATTCTTTTCAGGTCCAAACCAACCATTTTCTTTACTACTTTTGATAATCCAATGCACCCATTTTTTTGCTTTTAAAATAAGACGTTCATCATCAAGCAAAAAAGCTAAAGGTATTAAACCATCCAAATAATAAGGACCGCGTTCCCATGCTTCGCCATTGCCACCCTTCCATGCTGAATGGATTAAATCAGGCCAGAATTCATCCAAATGACCGGTGAGTCCATGACTTTGGGCAATCAGTTGATTCCGAAGCCAGCCGGTTGGTTTAATTGAGCCCAATGTAAGCTTTACATAAGCTGTTTGCTTAAGCGGAGGTCTGTTTACTGGATAATTGGAAGTAGCCATAGAGTTTTTTGTTTTACAACACGTCATTAGTAGTACAATTATTGTTACAATGTATAAAAAATTTCTCTTCATCACAAACTCCTTTGATTAAAAAATATTTTAGAAACAAATGAAAAACATATTGAATTTATTAAATATGTTTTTATTTCCAAACTCCTGGGATTAATTCCCCACAATTGGCACATTTCCCCTCTGAAAGGTTCATTATTTTAGTGTGATATCCATTTCTCTTAATTAGAATTGATTTACAAATGGGGCAATAGGTATTGTTCCAATCATCTGTGTTTACATTACCTCCATACAGATAATTTAGCCCCATATGTTTACCTGTTTCAAGGAATTTGAAAATTGTTTTTGTATCTGTTATCGGGAAATTATTAAGTTTATATACAGGAAAGAATCTTGATACATGCCATGGGATATTTTTATCCAGATTTAGAATAAAAGAGATTATTTTTTTCATTTCTTCTTCATCTGTATTTAAACCTTCTATAACAAGTGTTGTTAATTCAACCCATATTCCATTGTCTTTCATTCTTTTTATTGTGTTAAGAACTGGTTCTAAAGTGGAGTTACAATATTTTTTGTAAAAGTTTTCAGAAAACGCTTTCAAATCAATATTTGCTGCATCAAGATATGTAGAAATCATTTCTAAAGCCTCTTTGCTCATATAACCATTTGTTACCATTACATTTTTTATATTATTCTCTTTTGCAAGTTTTGCTGTTTCATACATTAACTCAAAGAATATTGTTGGTTCAGAATATGTGTAAGCAATAGATTTTGAGCCTGTTTTAAGTGCAGCTTTAACGATATCTTCAGGAGAGATATTTTCACCCATGATTGAATTTTCATCTTGTACCTGTGAGAGAGTATAGTTTTGGCAAAATTGGCATTTGAAGTTGCAACCCATAGTAGCTATAGAAAGAGATGTGGAAGAGGGTAAAATGTGATATAAAGGTTTTTTTTCAATTGGATCAGCATTAAAAGCCGCAATTTTATCATAGTTTAAAGAATAGAGTTCTCCTTTTATATTTTTTCTTACTTTACATACGCCTACATCTCCTTCTTTTAAAATGCAATTAAAAGCACATAAATTACATTGAACTTTTTTGTCTCCAATTTTTTTATATAACAATGCTTGTTTCATTTATAAAATACCCCATTATTTAAATAATCTTTTTAAGGTTTTGCTCTATTTGTTTTGGATTTACTGCTCCAAGGAGTTGTGATTTAACACTTTTGTCTTTTATAAATAGTAATGTTGGAAGTCCGCGAATCATATATTTTGAGGAGGTTTTAGGACACTCATTCACATTTATTCTTATAATTGAGACTTCTTCATTGTAATTAGATGCGATATTTTTTAGTATTGGCTCAAGTAATTTACAGGGGGCACATGTTGGTGACCAGAAATCAACAATAATGACCTTATCATCATTTAATAAATTATCAAAATTCGAATCATCTGCATTAGTCAATTCTTTCATTTATTTTCTCCTTTTTTAACAATTTTTTGTATAGAGTTAAGTAATTATTAGCTGAACTTGTCCATGAAAAATTTTTAGACATCCCGTTTATTTGTAAGGCTTTCCACTCATTTTTATTCTGGAAAATTTTTAAAGCTTTTTTAATTGTTAGTGCAAATTCATTTGGATCAATTCTTCTAAATTTGAAGCCTGTTCCAGATTGTGTTCTGGGCATGTGATCTTCAATTGTATCTGCAAGTCCTCCTGTGGATCGTACAATTGGAACAGTCCCATACTTTAAACTATACATTTGTGTTAAGCCACATGGTTCATATATAGAAGGCATTAATAGAATATCAGCAGCAGCTTGCATTTTGTGTGCTATTTGTTCATCAAATAGGTTTAAGAATTTAATTTTTTTCGACCTTTTTGAGATTTTAGCTAACACAGATTCATATGAACTATCTCCTTTTCCTAAAATCAATATATTTATATTTTCTCTTCTTAGTTTGTTAAAAGAATGTACTAAGAGTTCTATACCCTTTTGTTTTGAGAGTCTTGTTATTGCTATTGCAAGAATAGAATCAATTTTAAAAGGTAAATTGAATTCTTCATAAAATTCGATCTTATTTATCTTTTTGTTCGCTAATGTTTTTATGGAATATTTTTTATAAATAAGAGGATCATTTTCTGGATCCCATGTTTTATAATCAACTCCATTTAAAACACCTGTTAATTTAAAAGAATACTTTTTTAATAGGCCGTTAAGTCCATATCCATATTCAGGTCTTAAAATTTCTTTAGCATAAGTTGGGCTAACTGTAGTTATTGAATCAGAGAATATAATTCCTGCTTTCAGAAAATTTATTTTGTTGTAATATTCAATATAATCAGGAGAAAAAAGTTTGTCAGGAATCTCCAGTTCTTTAAAATGATACTTTTCAAATACTCCCTGAAATGCAAGGTTGTGAATTGAAAGTATAAAAATGGAATTTTTGAATATTTTAGAGTTTTTAGAATACTTTGATAGCATAGGAATTAAAGAGGTTTGCCAATCATTGATATGGATAATATCATATATTATTTTATTTTTCATTATGAAATTAATAATAGCCTTTTGAAAGAAAAGGAATCTGTAAAAATTATCCGGATAAGCTGTTGAAGAGTCGCCGTAAACAAATTTTCTTGCAAAAAAAAGATCCTGTGAAACCAGAAGAACATTAAATTTTTTATCTATTCTCTTTTTGTATATTTCAGTTTTATACTTTATCTTATTTATAATTACATCAAATGAGTCAATCTTTTTTGCTTCGATTTTAGGAGAAGTTTCATTTTTATAATAGGGGATGATGAGAGTTATATTTTCATTTCTTGAAATTTCTTTTGGGAGAATTCCTGAGACATCTGCAAGTCCACCTGTTTTTGAAAAAGGAACTGCCTCTGAAGATGCAAATAAGATATTCATATTCCCCCAGATATTTAAAAACATATTCTATTATTTTTATTCGCATTTTTCAAGGAAGATTTTAATAAAAACAGTTATATTTTAATTTATTAGTGTGTAATAGGCATGGATATATAAGTTATAGAAATAGCCATTGCCTTGATTTAATATATTATAATGTTATAATCACCTTTGTATAGAAGGGTATTATAAAGATGAAGCGTAAAGAGATAGCATTAATTAAGGAGACAAGACAAAGTCAAATAGTAAAAAAGATAATGGATACCATAAGTCCATATCTAACTATAAAGGCTTGCGATAAAGTAGCTATAAAAGTTAACCTTTCAGGTTCGAGGGAGATTTATGCAAATACTCATTATGAAACAGTTGAATCCTTAATATTTTATTTAAAAGAAAATTTTAGTATATCTGATATTTCGGTTATTGAGGGTTCAGATGGGGCCTATTTTTCTGGCAGGACAACATGGGATATTTTTTATAAATTCAGATATAAAGAAGTTGAATTAAATGGAGCTAAGCTTGTTAATCTTGATGATTTACCTCATGATAATAAGCTTAAAATCATGACCATCTCAGGAGAAAAAGAGATAAGCTTTACAAAGTTTGAAGCAGATTATATCATTTCTGTTGTTCCTCCTAAGACTCATGATATATTCCCTGTTTTTTTATCTATTCCAAATATAATTGGATTTGTTAAACCTTCAGAACGTATTTTAATGTTTGGTGCATCTAATTCTGAGATGAAGAAGATGAATCATTCATCTAATGAGAAGTATTCTCAGTTAAGAGAGTATGCGGGTAAAAATTTTGTTTCTCTTTTAAAGGAGATTACACCTTCATTAAGTATTATTGATGGGTTATATGGGATGGAAGGAAGAGGTCCAGTAAAGGGGAGCCCGGTTTTTCATGGCTTTGCAATTGCATCTGAAGATATTGTTCTGGCTGATTCATTAGCAGCATATGTAATGGGATTTGAAAGTCAAGAAGTTGCTTATATTCCCCTTGCTTATAAAGAGGAATTGGGAAATACGCGATGGCAAAATGTTATTGGTGTTGATCCATATCAGGTAAAATTTCCTTACAGGCCTCATCCTTTTTATAAAAGAAAGAAATTATCTGAGAATAACCATAAAAACCATAACAATAAGTAATATCAATCAGATTCAAGATTATAAGAAATCATAGGAATAAATGGAATAACTGTCACCAATTGTTCTATAAAATTGACACAATTGGGATATTGTGTTAATTTTTTATATGAATGATTATCATCTTCATACTAAGCTTTGTAAGCATGCTTTTGGTGAAATGTATGAGTATATTGAATCAGCAATAGAGAAAGGAATTAAAGAGATCTGCTTTACAGACCATATTCCATTGCCTGATGGATTTGATTCAAAACACAGGATGCAATTGGAAGATATGGATGTTTATCTGAACG